>DIGA01000001.1 GCA_002419365.1 Mageeibacillus sp. UBA5734
GGTTATTTGAAAACTTTATTAAGCGACAAGGGTGTCGCGCGAAGGGTGACCCCCAGAGCGGAAGTTGCACGATCCGGGGCCAGGGGTCGCGCGACGGGTGGCCCCGTGGGCGGAAAATAAACGTTCCAGGGTACACGTTTCACTGCTTGGTTGACCGTCAAGCTGATCAATGGCTGCGACTGCAAGAAATCCAGTTCTGACCTGCCTTTCACGATATTAGATAAAGAGCCAAAAAAGACCTCCTCTTGCCACTCAAGCAGGAACTGTGCTACGGGTCATTTGCCGGGTTGCTTGCCACTACATGTCGGAAGAGACAAAGAACAGATCTATAGTTATAATAGTTCCTGATAGTTTTCACAAATCGGCTTTGGCAGCGGGATCTGGATGGGCTGGATTCGGTTGCTGCCAGGCTGCTCACACTCAAGGAAGAGGAGCGACCGTAATGAAAAACATCCCCTTGTATGAAGTCCGACCGATCAAAGACCTCCGTGACATGATCCGCCAGAGTGCCGGCCTCTACGGTGACAAGCCCGTCTTCCTCGTCAAAGATCCGCGGGCGATCGGCCAGCCGGCTGCTGCGGTGCCTCAAACGGGCCGCTCTTCGGATACGGGCTCAGCTCCCTATCTGCCCGTCACCTATCAAAAATTTGCCCGCGATGTCGATGCCCTCGGTACCTGGTTTTTCGCCCAGTCGCTTCAGAATAGCCGGATCGCCATCCTGGCCGAGACGCGCTATGAATGGTATGTCACCTACCTGGCGACGGTGAATGGCACTGGCATCGTCGTGCCGCTTGACAAGGAGCTGCCCCAGGCGGAGATTGCCAATCTTCTCAATCGTTCCCGGGCTGATGTACTGGTTTATGCGTCGTCCAAGCAAAAAGAAGTTGACGCGATCCGGGACAGCATCGGAACGGTAAAGACCTTTATCACCATGGACCAGCCGACGTTGACCGGTGAACTTTCCTTCTGGGATTGTCTGCAGCAGGGGGAATCCATGCTGGTACAAGGCGCGACGGATTTCACCAGCGCCCCGATCGATCCGGAAGCTCTGTCCATCCTGCTGTTCACGTCAGGTACAACCGCAATGTCCAAGGCCGTCATGCTCAACCATCGCAATATTTGCATCAATCTGCAGGCAATGTGCCAGATGCTCTACATCGGAACCGACGACATTTTCCTGTCTGTCCTGCCGCTGCATCATACGTATGAATGCACCTGCGGCTTCCTCTGCCCGGTCTACCGTGGCGCGACGGTGGCCGTTTGCGAGGGTTTGCGCCACATTACGAAGAATATGCAGGAGTCCAAGGTGACGGTCATGCTGGCTGTTCCCCTGATGCTCGAGCTGTTTTACAAAAGGATCCTCAAATCCGCCACTTCGAATCCGGAGCTGGCGAAAAAATTCCGACTCGGCTTGAAGATTTCCGGACTCCTGCGCAAAGTCGGCATCGACAAGCGCAAGAAATTGTTTGCCAAAGTCCATGACAATTTTGGTGGTCATTTGCGCCTGTTGATCGCAGGAGGTGCCGCGATTGATCCAGCCATCATCGCTGGCTTGCGCGACTTGGGACTGGAAAGCGTCCAAGGCTATGGCCTGACCGAATGTGCCCCGATCCTGGCCCTTAACCGTGACGTCGACTACAAGGACAACGCTGCTGGCCTGCCGTTGCCAGGTGTCGAGATCAAGATCATTGATCCGGACGAAAACGGCATTGGCGAAATCGTCGGCCGCGGCCCTAATGTCATGATGGGCTATTATGAGAATGAAGACGCGACGAAAGAGGCAATCGACAGCGAGGGTTATTTCCATACCGGCGACCTGGGTTACCAGGACAAGGATGGCTTTGTCATCATCACAGGCCGCAAGAAAAATGTCATCATTGCCAAAAATGGCAAGAACATTTTCCCTGAGGAGATCGAGTTCAAACTCCTGCAGAATGACCTGATTGCTGAATGCCTGGTTTCAGGTCGTGAGGATGATGATGGCGAGACCATCGTCCGAGCCGATATCTTCCCCAATGAAGAAAAAGTCCGCGAGGTCTTTGGTGATGTCCCGCTCGATTCCAAAGACGTGCGCGATGCGATCGACCAGATCATCCGCAGCGTCAACCACGGCATGGTCACCTACAAATACATCCGCGAATTCGACCTGCGGCCGACGGAATTTGAAAAGACCAGCTCGAAGAAAATCAAGCGCACCTATAAAAAATAGCTGGTTTTCTGCCGGGAACTGGTGTCGTGTGACTTTGGCACAGGAAAGAGACACCCTGCTTATGGTAGTGTAGGGAAAACTGTCCGTCTGATCACACACATAGGAGTCAAACATGGTTGATTATTCCAGGAAAATCCGCGTCGGCCTGATCGTTGTCATTGTCCTTGCCATTGTCGCTGTTGCTGTTTATGCGCTGTTGGCCCAGAATGCCCCCAAAGACGAAGCGACAGCCGGACTTGAATCCGCTGTCTATGAAGTTGTCTGGAATGGCTCGGACTATGAGCATGTCGGTATTGCTGATTTTGCCGCCTACATGAAGGAAACCCAGGAACCGATCCTGATCGATTTCTGGGCTGAATGGTGCAGCCCTTGTCGGTTGTCTGCGCCGGTGATTGAGGAAATGGCCCAGACTTATGATGGCAAGGCCCGCATCGTCAAGATCAATACCGACTATGCCGGACCGATCGCCCAGGCTTTCGGCGTCAACGGCATCCCTCATTTTTCAATCGTCAAAGACAGCACCGTGGTCGATTCCTTGACGGGCTATAGCGAAGAACTGGGCAGCATCCTCGGCGGCAAGCTCGACGCCGTTCTGGCTGGCTGATTCGGGTTGCCAATGACGGCCTGTCCTGAAAGCTGAACGATTTCCTGCTTCTTGGCACACGTTGTTTGACGGAGGTTGTCTATGTCTTTGCTGACGCAACGGATCGTAGTATTTGCCCTTGGTACCGTCCTGCTGGTGGGCGGGATTCTGCGTGGTGATGTGCTCGAGCTCTGGCGCCGGGCGACCCAGCTTTGCCTGGGTTGTATTGGCATCGGTTGAGGTGCGCGCCATGGTATCCGGCAAGGAAAAGCCCAGGCTCCCATTCAAGCAGCGCTTGCCACGCCAGCAAAAACAACGCAAATGGTTCCAGGGCCTGTTTGTCCTTGGAACAAATAGCTACCTGGCCGGTTTTTTCAAGGGCACGATCTACCAGGGGCCGCTGAAAAATGCCTGTCTGCCCGGTCTGAACTGCTATTCCTGTCCCGGCTCGTTGGGCTCCTGCCCACTGGGTGCTTTGCAAGGCTCGATCAGCAATCCCAACCAGCAGATTTCCTTTTATGTCCTGGGTTTTCTGACCCTGGTTGGCGGCCTGGTTGGCCGGGCTGTCTGTGGCTGGGCCTGCCCCTTTGGCCTGGTCCAGGACTGGCTGCACAAGATTCCGACGCCGAAATGGAAACCCGAACACAAGGAGCTGCTGCACAAGCTGCTTTTACAGCTTAAATATCTGCTGCTGCTGCTCTTTGTCGTTCTGTTGCCCTTTTTGCCGACCGTAACCGGCCAATACGGCGACGTCTATTTCTGCAAATACATCTGTCCCTCCGGCACTTTGTTTGCCGGGATCCCGCTGCTCTCGGTCAATGACCAATTGCGCCCGCTGGCCGGTTGGCTGTTCAGCTGGAAAGGCCTGCTCCTGTTCATCTTCCTGAGCCTGTCGGTCCAGATTTCGCGCCCGTTTTGCCGCTATGTCTGCCCGCTTGGTGCCATCTACGGCTTTTTCAACCGCATCAGCCTCTATCGGGTCCGGGTGGATCATGCTGCCTGCACCGGCTGCGGTAACTGTACCCGCCAGTGTCCGATGGCCGTGACCGTGCCTGCCGATCCCAATACGGCCGAGTGCATCCGCTGTGGCGAATGTGCGGCCGTCTGTCCGACTCATGCGATCAAGGTCGGATTTGGGCCTTTGAAAGAAGTGGAGATGAAACATGTCGATCAATCCGGAGAGACTGCTTGAATCCAATCTTCCCTGGGTGACCTACCGGACGCTGCGTGACCTTGTCGGGTTGCCAGAGCATGATCCCTATGTCCGTAAGGCCAAAGACGACATGATCCATCACCCACTGGTTGCCGGACTGGTTCAAGCGCTCGCCGACTGGCCGGGCATCGTCCTCAACAGCCATAAGAGTGCAGGGCAGCTTTACCACAAACTGGCCTTTCTTGCTGATCTCGGCCTAGTGTCGGGCGATGGTGATTTTACCGGGCTAATCAAACGCCTGGAAGTCCAGCGCGACCCACATGGCCTGTTCCAATTGCCAACCCAGATCCCCGTCCATTTCGGCGGCAGCGGTCAGGAGACTTGGGCCTGGGCTTTGTGCGATGCCCCTCTGATCCTGTATTCAGTGGCCAAAATGAATCTTCTTTCCGACCGGGTCGATACTGCCGTCCTGTATCTGATGAGTCTGGGGCTGGACACGGGCTGGCCGTGCACGGTGTCGCCTGAACTGGGCTCTTTTCGTGGTCCTGGTCGCAAGGATGACCCCTGCCCGTACGCGACGCTGATCATGCTTCAGTTGCTGGCCTTAAAACCTGCCTGGCGTGACTCGGATGTGGCCCGGGCAGGTGTGGAAACGCTGCTTGGACTTTGGGAAAACAGCCTCGATAAGCACCCCTATCTGTTTTACATGGGAACAGATTTTCGCAAGCTCAAAGCGCCTTTCGTCTGGTATGATATTTTGCACGTCTTAGAGGTCTTGTCGCAATTTCCTCACGCACGGGGTGATCCTCGACTCCGGAGCTTATTGGCTGTGGTCCAGGCCCAGGCAGATGCCGCAGGTTGGTACACGCCTCAATCCGTCTGGAAGGCTTGGGCCGACTGGGATTTCGGCCAGAAAAAAGGCTCCTCACCCTATTTGACTTTCCTGGTCAACCGCATCGAAAAACGTCTGGAAGGAGGGCCTGCTTTTGGGCAATGAAACGTGGTCCTCCGAAGTCCGCGCCTGGCTGACGGATGTGTCCTGGACGAAAAATTTCTCCCGGGCTGAGCAGGATGTCGCGTCTGACCCAGCACGGATCCGGGACTTGCTCGATTTTATCGACTCTGACAAGGGCAGCACAAAATTCACCGCCGAAAAAATCCTGCGCAATCTGAGCGTCAGTCAGCCTGCTCTGCTCTATCCATATTTTGATGCCATCGTATCCTGGCTGGACAGCCCCAACGCGTTCATCCAGTGGGGTGGCATCTTTGTTCTGGGCAACCTGGTCATGGTTGACGTCGATCGAAAATTCCCCTCGGTTTTCGAACGCTTTTTCGCGCTCCTCAATCAGCCCGCCATGATTACAGCAGCCAATGTCGCAGCCACATCGCCAGCAATCATCCGACACCATCCAGAGCTGGAGCCCGAAATCACCCGGCGACTGCTGGCAGTAACCGCCAACACCTACTATCGCAAGAATCAGCCATCTCCCGAGTGCAAGAACATCCTGCTCGGACATGTGCTCGATAGCCTGGATGGGTATTATGATCAGGCAAAAGCACAGGACCAGATCCTCGATTTTGCGCGCGCCTTGACCGACAATAGCCGGGCGGCTGTCGCCCGCAGGGCCCGGAAATTTCTCGAAAAGCACCAGCGGTGATGCGTTGGCCCAATCCTTGCTGGCTGGCTCGTTCAGCTGGGAACCATCTGTACAGGAGGTCTGACCCATGAGCCTGATTCAGGAACGTTTCGGCAATGACAAACAGGGAAATCCAGTCACGCGTTTTGTACTCGCCAATTCCAGCGGCTGCCGGGCCAGCCTGCTGGACTTTGGCGCGACAATCCAGAGCCTGTGGGTGCCAGATCGCACGGGTGAGCTGGCTGACATCGTGCTGGGCTATCCGGATATGGCCGGTTATCTCAGTACCAATAACCCGCGCCACGGCGCGACGATCGGCCGCGTGGCCAACCGGATCGCACAAGGCCGTTTCACCCTCAATGGCCAAATCATTGAACTAGCCAAGAACAAAGATCCCAATCATATGCACGGCGGTTTCGTCAGCTTTGACAAGAAACTCTGGCAGGCTTTGGTTTTGTCAGACGGCGACGATCCAGCGGTCCGTTTCACCCTTGTCAGCGAGGACGGGGAGGAAGGGTACCCAGGCAGGCTCACGACTCACCTGACCTACACACTGAGCGCTGACAACGCCCTGTGCCTGGATTACGAAGCAGTCAGCGACCGCACGACGATCATCAACCTGACCAATCACGTCTATTTCAATCTGCGTGGCCATAATATTGGTGTGATCGACGATCAACTCCTGACCATCCACGCCGACCAGGTCACGGCGATCGACGAGACCTGCTATCCGACCGGGGAGATCCTCCCGGTAACCGGCACTGCACTCGATTTCACCCTGCCCAAGCCAATCGGACAGGACATCGACAGCCCGGAGGCCCACATAGCCTACGCCCGCGGCTATGACCACAACTATGTTCTGCGTGGTTACCTGGGACGACAAGCTGAACCGAGTCTGTTTGCCTGTGCGCTGGTTTTGGACCCGCTCTCTGGCCGGACGATGTCGGTCGAGACGACCTCACCCGGGGTCCAGTTCTACACCGCCAACAACATGCGTCCTGGTGAACCCGGCAAGGACGGCGCCCAGTACCAGGTGCGCGGCTCTTACTGCCTGGAAACGCAGTACTACCCTGACGCCGTTCATCACGAGAATTTCCCGAGCATTGTTTACCAGGCAGACGAGATCTTTCGGCATACGACGGTTTACCGGTTTGGGGTTACCCAAACCACATGAACCGCTCCAGATCCACCATCCCGTCCGCCAGGAATTCGATGCCTTCCATTTCCAGATGCATGCGCTGTGAATCACGCCCCAACGGCTCGAAGGCAGCGGACAATCCGCCGTACCGATTGACGACCCGGTGGCAGGGCACATCGTCGTAGGGGCAGCTGTTCAAGGCGTACCCGACCACGCGCGATAAACGTGGATTGCCGGCCAGGCGAGCCAGCTGGCCGTACGTTGTGACGCGGCCGCAGGGTATCCGCCGGGCGATGGCATAGATGGTCTCGAATGTGCTCGCCATTGTTTTTCTTTCATCTAAAAGGGACTTCGCACAATCCATTGCGAAGCCCCATTTGATCCTGTTATTTACCGCTCTGGATCAAAGTCCCAGGCAGCTTCGTAGATCGCAAGGATATCGTCGTCCCGAAGGGGCAGGAACTGGCCGCAGGTGCCGTCAGGGTTGCGCTTGACGCGCCCCGCCAGAACCGGCAGGTCTTCCCGCGGGATGCCAAGCTCGCGGAGATTGGGCTTTAGCCCCCAGCTGGAGAACAGGCGCGACAGGGACAGGGCGCCGGCGCGGGCGGTCCGGGCCGGATCAGCAAAATCGAGCGGCAGACCGAGGACGCGTTCGGCAAACTGGGCGATGCGCAGCGTGCGGTGCGGCAGGTGATGGAGGAGCCAGGCGGGGTACATTGCGGCCAGGCCGGCGCCGTGGGCGGTGTTGTAATTGCCGCTCAGCTCGTGCTCAAGAGCGTGGACGCTCCAGTCCTCCTTGCGCCCCATGCCCAAAAGCCCGACATGGGCAATGGTGGAGGCGAAGAAGAGGTTGGCGCGGGGTTCGTAGTCGTTCAAATCCGCCAGGGCCAAGGGTGCCTGCTCGATGATCGAGCGCATCGCGCCTTCGCAGAGGTGGTCGGTCAGGCTGACGTCCGGCGTGGTGGTGAAGTACCGCTCCATGATGTGGGCCAGCATATCGGCCGCACCGTAGGCGACTTGCTCGCGCGGCAGGGTGAAGGTCAGTTCAGGGTTGATGATCGAAAAGTCCGGCCGGTTGAGGTCACTCCTCAGGCCGCGCTTCAAGGGCTCGTGGGCGCGCTTGATCACGCTGCTGTTGCTGGCTTCGGATCCGGTGGCCATCAGGGTGATCACCGTGCCCAGGCCGAGCCGGCGCTCCGGCTTGCGCTTGCCAACGTAGAAATCCCAGAAATCGCCGTCATGGCAGGCGCCGATGGCGATGGCTTTGGCTGAGTCGAGCACGCTGCCACCACCGACGGCAAGGACGTAATCGATTCCCTCACGCTGGCAGAGTTCGATCCCCTCGTAGACCAGGGTATCGCGCGGATTGGCGACAACGCCGCCCAGTTCAACCCAGTCCAGCTGGTGCTGGCGCAGTGACTCCTGGACTCGGCCGAGCAGGCCGCTTTTGATCGCCGATCCTGATCCGTAATGGAGCAGGACCTTTTTCGCACCGTAGAAGGCAGCCCACTGGCCGGCTTCTGTTTCCTTGCCGCGGCCGACAATCAGGCGCGTTGGGCTGTAGTATTCAAAATCGAGCATGGGACACCTCCTGGAAAGGGCTGGCCGGAGCGGGTAATCAGGCCAAATGGTTCGGTTAGGATCTGGAGTCCATCACTTTTTCGGCTTGAAGCTGTCCTTCAACGAGACCGAGCGGTTGAAGACCAGATGGCCAGGCTTGCTGTCGCCGTTGTCGAGGCAGAAATAGCCCAGGCGCAGGAACTGGAAGCTGGCGGGAACCGAATAACTAGACAGGGACGCTTCGACCCGGGCGTCCGGCAGGACCTCGAGCGAGGCGGGGTTGATGCAGTCGAGGAAATTGCGGTCGGCAGCGTCCGGATCGGCAACAGAGAAGAGGTTGTCGTAGAGGCGGACCTCGGCGGGCAGGGCGGTCTGGCTGTCGACCCAGTGGATCGTGCCCTTGACCTTGCGGCCGTCCGGGGTGTTGCCGCCGCGGGTGTCCGGATCGTAGGTGGCATGGACTGCGACGACCTGGCCGTTTTCGTCCGTGTCACAGCCGGTGCAGCGTACAACGTAGGCGGCCTTGAGCCGGACCTCGTTGCCGGGGAAGAGGCGGAAATAGCCTTTGACCGGATTCTCCAGGAAATCGTCAGCCTCGATCCAGAGTTCACGCGAGAAAGAGACCTCGCGTGTGCCGGCGGACGGGTCTTCCGGGTTGTTTTCGACGACAAAAATCTCAGTCTGGCCCTCCGGGTAATTGTCGATCACGAGTTTGACCGGGCGCAGGACCGCCATGACGCGGGTGGCGGTGGCGTTGAGGTCCTCGCGCAGACAATGCTCGAGGAAGCTGTATTCGACCGTGCTGTTGACCTTGGAGACACCGATCCGCTCACAGAAATTGCGGATGCTCTTGGGCGTATAGCCGCGACGCCTGAGGCCGCCCAGGGTGGGCAGGCGTGGGTCGTCCCAGCCAGACACGAGCTGGTTCTCGACCAGGTGGCGCAGCTTGCGCTTGCTCATGACGGTGTGGTTGATGCCGAGGCGGGCAAACTCGATCTGGCGCGGCTGGCTGGGCAGGTCACAGTTGTGGACGACCCAGTCGTAGAGTGGCCGGTGGTCTTCGAACTCAAGCGAGCAGAGCGAGTGGGTGATGCACTCGAGTGCGTCTTCGATCGGGTGGGCGTAGTCGTACATCGGATAGATGCACCAGGTGTCACCCGTGCGGTGGTGATGGGCGCGCAGGATGCGGTAAAGGACGGGGTCGCGCATGTTCATGTTGCCGGAGGTCATATCGATCTTGGCGCGCAAGACCATCGAGCCATCAGCGAATTCACCGGCCTTCATGCGGGCGAACAGGTCGAGTGATTCCCCGGGGCTGCGGTCGCGCCAGGGGCTGGGGGTACCCGGGCTGGTCAGGGTGCCGCGGCTCTCGCGCATCTGCTCGGGCGTCTGCTCGCAGACATAGGCCAAGCCTTTCCTGATCAGGTCGCAGGCCAGGTCATACATTTTCGGGAAATAGTCCGAGGCGAAATAGAAGCGGTCGCCCCAGTCGTAACCGAGCCAGTGGATGTCCTCCTGGATCGCTTCGACGTATTCGACATCTTCCTTGCTCGGGTTGGTGTCGTCCATGCGCAGGTTGCAGACGCCGCCGTATTTTTCCGCGGTGCCGAAGTCGATCACGATCGCCTTGGCATGGCCGATGTGCAGGTAGCCATTGGGCTCGGGCGGGAAGCGGGTGTGCACGGTCATGCCGGCAAAGCGGCCGCCCGCGGCGATGTCTTCTTCGACAAACTCGTGGATGAAATGCTTGGACTCAACAGCTGCATCTGCGCTTTCAGCAGCGTCGCCCAGGGTGGGATTGAGATTTTCGACGTCAGCCATGTCAGATTCCCTCCAGTTTCTTGAGTGCGATGGCCAGGCGGGCCAGGGATTCGTCGCGGCCGAGGATGGTCAGGATCTCGATCGCGCCACCGGGTGTGACTTCCTGGCCGGAAATGGCGATGCGGACCGGCCACATGACCTGGCCGTTCTTGAGGCCCTTTGCAGTGGCAAAATTGATCAGAAGGTCATGCAGGGCCTGGCGTTCCCAGTTCGGCAACGCTTCGAGGGCGGTGACAACTTGGGGCAGGACCTGGGCGGCCAGGGCTGGGTCGGTCTTGCTTTTCTTGTTGCTGAACAGGTCGGTCGAATAATCCTGGCGCTGGCTGAGGAAGGCGACCATGTCTGCGACCTGGGTCAGGCGGGTGACACGTGGCTGCAGGATCTCGGCCAGCAGAGCGGCATCGTAGGGGCGACCGGCAAAGACGTGGTCGAGCTCAGGCTGGATCAGGCCGAGGAAATCGCCCGGGGCCATTTTGCGGATGTATTCGGCATTGAACCAGGTCAGCTTGTCATAGTCGAAGACCGACGGCGACTTGCTGATCCCGTCGATGGCAAAAGCCTGGCAGAGCTCAGCCAGGGTGAAGAGCTCGGTGTTGTCCTTGGGACACCAGCCGAGCAGGGCGATGTAGTTGACGATCGCCTCGGGCAGGTAGCCATCAGACACGAGGTCGGCAAAGCTGGTCGCACCGTGGCGCTTGGAGAGCTTTTTGCCGTCCTTGCCGAGGATCAGGGGCAGGTGGACGTAGGTCGGGATCTCCCAGCCAAAGGCATCGTAGAGCAGGTTGTATTTCGGTGTCGAGGAGAGGTATTCCGAGCCGCGCACGACATGGGTGATCGCCATGTCGTGATCGTCGATGACATTGGCGAAGTTGTAGGTCGGGTAACCATCGGATTTGAGGAGGACCTGGTCCTCCAGCTCACTGTTTTCGACCGAGATGTCGCCATAGACGGCATCCTGGAAGGTTGTCGTGCCGGAAAGGGGCATTTTCTGGCGGATGACAGAAGGCATCCCGGCAGCCAGATTGGCCTGCACGACATCGGCCGGCAGGTCGCGGCAATGGCGGTCGTAGCCACCAGCGAAATTGCCGGCTGCTTCAGCGGCGGCGCGCACGCTTTCGAGGCGCTCCTTGCTGCAGAAGCAATGGTAGGCTTTGCCCTCCGCAACGAGCTGCTCGGCATGGGGGCGGTAGAGATGCAGCCGTTCGCTCTGGACATAGGGACCATGCGGACCACCGACATCCGGACCTTCATCGTGGGTCATGCCGACCTCGCGCAGGGTGTGGTAGATCAGGTCCAGCGCGCCCTCCACCTGTCGTTCCTGGTCGGTGTCTTCGATGCGCAGGATGAACGAGCCGCCGAGCGACCGGGCGATCAGGTATTCGTACAGGGCGGTGCGGAGATTGCCGACATGCATCATGCCGGTCGGGCTGGGCGCATAACGGGTGCGGACAGTGGGTGTCGTCATGGAAAACCTCTTTGACCGGTGCCTCTCGCTTCACGAAAAGCTTTTGACTTGTTCACCGGATGTTCACGGGATGGGTCTAATCTTTAACGCATAATATGATACCATAGGATGCACACTTTGACACTTTGGAAAAGAGGTAATCGATGTTCGGATATGTCCGGCCGTACAAGCCGGAACTGCTCGTCAAAGAACTGACGCGCTACCAGTCGGTCTACTGCGGGATTTGCAAGCAAATCGGGCGCGACTATGGCCAGTTGCCGCGCCTGGCCCTGGGCTACGACTTGACTTTGTTCGCAGTCCTGTTGCTTTCCCTGTCCCCGGACCAGCCGCCGGAGGAACTGGCAGGCTGTATCTCCAATCCGATCAAGAAACGCCCGATGCTCAAAGGCGGCGAGATCATCCGCCTGGCAGCCGGACTGACTATTTTGCTGGCTTATCACAAGGCGGCCGACAATGCCCGTGATGAGCACCCCGTTCTCGGACGCACCGTCCAGCTAGCCCTGGCTGGCGCTCACCGCAAGGCGGCCCGCCGTTATCCGAGCTATGAGCAGGCGATCCATGAACACCTCGGGACTTTGCATGAGTTGGAAAAAGGCGCCCCGGATTTGGCTGCGGCGGAACATTTTGGCCGCTTGCTGGAATCTTTCATGGCCCAGGCGGCCCCGCTGGCCAGTCCTGACCCGGCTATCCAGGCGGGCCTTTCCCGTTTTGGGTATCACCTGGGCAACTGGATCTACTTGCTCGATGCAATTGACGACCGGGAAAACGACTGTAATAATGGCAGTTGGAACCCTTTTTCCGCCCTGGATCCAACGATCGCCCAGGAAACAGCCCGAACCCTGCTGCAACAGCACGAGATGGAAATGGACAGAGTCGCTGCCCTGCTGCCCTACGACCGTGATGCCGGACTGATGGGCAATATCGTCACAGTAGGCCTGCTGGCTGCGAGGGATACCATCCTCGCCGGACACCGGTTGGGCAAGATCTAGCCCGCATTGGTAAGAGAATCAAGGAGAATCCACCAAAATGGCAAAAAGTCCTTATGAAGTCCTTGGGGTCCGGGTGGGCGCCTCCCAGGAGGAAATCAAGAAAGCCTACCGGGCTCTGGTGAAAAAATACCATCCTGATCATTACCAGGATCACCCGCTGGCTGACCTGGCCAAGGAAAAGATGCAGGAGATCAATGCGGCTTATGACCAGCTGACCTCTGGCAGCACCCAGTCGGGAAGCGGTCCGTCGTCCTACCACTCAACCGGCCAGGCCTCACAGCAGCAATCGGCCCAGCAGCAATGGCAACAATGGCAGCAACAGCAACAACAGCAGTGGCAGCAACAGCAGCGTCCCTATGGCAACCAGAGCCCCTATTACCGCCAGTCCAATGCCGATGTCTGCAACACACTGGGCTGCCTGTGCTGCGCCGATTCCTGCTGTGAATGCTGCGGCTCAGACCTGATTTCCTGCTGCTGAAATGTGGCACGATCGATGAAGACCACGACTCGGGCCCTGACGCTGGGCGGGCTGCTATCTGCCCTGTCGTTACTTTTTCTGGTCATTGGCGCGGTCTCTCCAACCGCTGACTTGTCTCTGTATGCCTTGAGCTCCCTGCCAGTCGCAGTTGCCGTGATCGAGCTGGGCCAGCGCCGCGCCTGGCTCGTCTACCTCGTTATCAGCCTGATTGGCCTGGCCTGGCCAGGACTCGCTTTCACCTATCTGTTTGCCTTCTTTTTCGGCCTTTTCCCCATTTTAAAAGCTGTTTTCGAATCCAGGCTCAACCGGGCTCTGGCCGCTTTGGCCAAGCTGGTGGTGGGCAATGTCCTGGTCATCGCAGCGACGGGGCTCTTTGCCCGCGACATGATCCTGGCCCAGGCTGCTGTCTGGGGCTGGTGGTACATTCCGGTTCTTGTGGTTGTGCTCCAGGTTGTCATCCTGGTCTACGATTATGCACTGGGGCTTTTGATCACCTTTTACCTGGACCGTCTGGCCCGTCCTCTCAGGAATAGGAGAAATTTGTAAAGTCTGTGGTCTTTTTCCACTTTTCATAAGCAAATTTATCAATTATCATAAATTTGAGCATCAAGTGCGCGAGCACGCTATGGTTGATCATCTGACAGCATCGGGGCTAACGGCAGGAGCGTACATGGATAATCTGACACTGGCAGCTGCAAATGCATTCATCCTGCTCTACACATCCGTCAATTTGCTGGTCATTTCTGTCCAGCGCAAATCCAGGCCCCTGCGGTTCATCAGCCTGGGATATTTTTTGCTCGCCGCCGCTTTTTTTGTCATTTTCTTCTTCAGCCAGGCGCCAACAGAAATCCTGGCTTTGACGTTTAATTTGTCGTTCAGCTTGTTTTTTTTCATGTATTTTGCCGGAATCCGATCGTTTTGTGGATTCAAAGCCTGGCCTGTCAAATATTCACTGCTATTGACTCTGGGTTACACCCTCCTGACCTTAGTGATCATCCTGGTGCCTGTTTCATTTCCGCGCATCGCGATCACATCCTTGCTGGTTGTCTACCTGTTTGGCGACGTGCTGGTCTCGATCTGGCCGATCTGGAAACGCCTGCCCCTGGTTGAAAGATCCCTCTCACTGCTCGCCCTGGTCGGCTATCCCGGGTATCTGCTGGCCCGCCTGCTTGTCATCTACCGAGAGTCCTATGCCGACAAGTTCATGACCGATGCCAGTGTAGAATCCACCGTGACCCAGCTCTTCATGATGGTCAATTTCAGTGTCCTGGCCTCTGTGGCCTATCACATCGACAATAGACTGCTTTTGTCAGATTTGCAGAACAAAAACCAGCTGCTGGATGAACAGTCCATCACGGACCAGTTGACAGGGTTGTATAACCGGCGCTATCTCGAACAGATGGCAAGCCGTGAAATCATTCGCAGCCGCAACGACCAGCAGCACCAGGACAGCCGCCACCCGGTCTCCCTGATCCTGCTGGACATAGATGCTTTTGCCACGATCACCGATCACCATGGCACCCACAAAGGTAACCAGGTGATCAGGGAAATGGCTGACTTGATTCAGGCTGCAGCCCAAAAGCAGGACATTGTTGTCCGGCTGGCGGCGTCGAAGTTTCTCCTGGTTCTGCTGGAGAAAAGTAAACACGAGGCGTTGATGGTCGCAGAAAAACTGCGCCATCAGATCGAGACGATGCCCGAGCCAATGGTCTGCCCGTATACCGCCAGTCTCGGCGTCGCTGAACATGAAACTGGGGAGAATTTCGAACATTGGTTCAACCGGGCCGCGCTTGCTCTGGATCAGGCCAAGAAAAACGGCAGGAACCGGGTGGTTTCTGCCGCTTGAGCTTGAGGTGGATTGTTCCCGCCTGGGTCAGACTGGGTCAGGAGAGCAGGCGCTTTTCGCCTTCGATGGCTTTGAGCGGGGCAATGTTCTGGGTGACTTCCAGCGTGCCGAGGTAGCTTCCATCTTCTCCGCGCACCGCAAAATAGCGGATCAGGACGAACATGCCTTTCATCTCGATCCAGAAGTCTTCTGAATCCTTGATCCCGGCCTTGAAGTCGCTGACCAGTTTTTCAACCACGTGGACACTCTGCGGCGGATGACAATTGTTGACATGGCGGCCAATGACTGTTTTGGGCCGGGGGAAGACGCGTTCGTCTGCCCGCGAAAAATAGCGGACGATGTCGTTTTCATCGACGAAGGTGATGTCGATCGGCAGTTTGTCGAGCAAGGCTGACAGTTGGTCGAGACGCAAGACACCCGTGTCAAAACGGATCAGGCCATCTGCTGGCGCCTGGGCTGCATTTTTTGCGCTGGCAGCGTCACTTGTTTGACCCATCAGGTGCTGCATGTGGGCGTCGGCTTCGAGTTCATGGCGCTTTGGAATCCAGGGCCCGTCTGGTTCGACCAGGCAGTAGCCGATTTCGGCGCTTTCCCGCGCGATTGCCAGCCACTCGTCCTCAGTCAGCAACTCCGCCAGCATCGGCACCAGGATATTCTCTTCTTTGAAAAACATTTCAGATATTTTCTTGTACAAGTCATGGAGCGCAGATACAACACGGGTGTCGCGCTCCATGACCTGGCGGCGGCAGGACTTGATGGCAGCGCGAATCTCATCATCGACACCCCACATGACTTTCGGCGGGGCTTCGCGGCCATATTTTTCCAGATACGGGAAGATCAGCATTTCCTTGCGGCCGTAATGCTTGTCAATGTCATACAGAAGGCCGAGCGAAGCGGCCAGTGCGTCACCGCCAGCTGCCGGATCTTCTGCGAAGGCCCGGGTCTGGGGTTCGAGAGTGGACTTGATCAGGCTGGCCAGCGCCTCGTTCTCGCGGATCAGGGTGCGGACCGGATGGCCGGGAATCTCATCCATGTCGCGATCATCCGGCTCCTCGAGCTGATCGCGGAAAACATCCGCATGGACATCGCACAACCGCTGGATCTCTGTCACCGGCATGCCTTCCGCAACCAGCTCACCTTCCAGGCGGGCAATTTCATCGCCACTGATTCCCTCGGAAATCTTGGCAAAAGCCGCCTTGGCATCAGCAACAGGCGCACCCTCATGCAACATGCGGATGACCGACTTCAGCCCCTCCCGCCGCTCATGATCACTTAAAGCCTCGCGGTTATTGATAAATTCACTCATAAAACCTCCTGGGTTTGGGACGGCGTCCCTTTTGCGGCACAATTCAAGACTACTCGCTTTTTGGGTGTGTAGCCGTAGCCTGTGCTACGTACGGTGGCCAAGGGAATGGTGAGTGTTCAGAGCGTGTGTGATGTGATCAATGGTCCATGGGGGTGTCCGTGGGGCATCAGCGGCGGCTGCGGATCTCGAAGAGGATCAGGAAGCTGAGCTTGATGAGCCGGGTCAGGTTGTAGATGACTTTGACAGCCAGGACGATGATCAGGAGGATCAGAGTCGCGAGCAGGACGATGGTCAAGTTTGGAT
The DNA here is from genome assembly GCA_002419365.1 of Mageeibacillus sp. UBA5734. Classification (GTDB taxonomy): domain Bacteria; phylum Bacillota; class Clostridia; order Saccharofermentanales; family UBA5734; genus UBA5734. The sequence goes on from DIGA01000001.1 coordinate 16,489, forward strand.
TGCCCTGCAATTGCTTGAGGGCCCGGTCGATCAGGGTGACGCTGGAGAGGATCTGGCGGTCCGGACCGACATCGACGGCGATGGTTGTGCCATCGAGCAACTTGAAAATCGCCTGGCCTATGACTGCACCACTGAGGATCGGCCGGGTGAAAGGGCCAAAAGACTGGTACTGGACAGCACTGTCCAGGAAATCCTGGCCTTTTGGCCGCACATAGGTAATCGTTTTCAGGTAGACCAGGCCAAAAGCCTCGCCATCGACCGTTTGTTCCTGGCCGCCAAAGAAATGGTCACCCGCCTCGACGAGGGTTGCAACTTCAAACGACTGTCCGACAGCATTGTAGATCGCAACGGTGTCATCGATGGCTTCGGCTGGCCGGCCCCCATGGATGAGTGTGATGATCGAGATCCCATTCACCGTGCCGAACGTCACCGTCGCGGCGCTGGTCTTGTTGCTGAAAAATGCGCCAGCGACGCGGTCTTCGGACAAGGTCCACAAGGTTTCCAGCTGATGGTGCAGAGAAATGACCGTCGGACCAGGCAAAACCAGATACTCATTCCGGCGAGTCAGGGCGGAAGACAACGTTTTGTTCTGGCTGGCAGCCTTGACCAGGCGGGCCAAATCACGCAGGGTCGTTGTGGCGGGCACCGTTTCCTGCCCATTGGTATCAGCTGGGTCAGCACCATTGCTGTCTGCCAGTATGGCCCGGCCGGAGCTGCTGGCAAAAGTCGTATCCAGCATATCGAGGCTCTGCGCCTTGCTGTTCATCAGCTGGATGAATTTGCTTTCTTCACCACTGATTTGTTCCGCCAGAGCGACGGCGGCGGCGTCAGAATCATAAAAAACCAGGCGGAGGAGCAGATATTCAAAACTGTATTTTTCACCCGTTTTCAACGCCGGTTGCCCTTTGCCTACAGCAAGGTCTGCCATGTCGGCAGTCACACTGCTGATGGTGATCATGGTTTCAGGCTTGAGCTGCTCGGAGGCGATCAAGGCGGTCATCAATTTGGCGGAAACCGGACTATCCAGGTCGATGTCGCCATTTTGCTCAAACAAGATGCGGGAGCGGTTCGACTCCAGGACCAGCATGGCTGTTCCGCTGACTGAGACAGGAGGGGTCGCCAGGTTGGCAATCGAAACATCCGGGTCCGCATCCGGTCCGGATTCGACAGAAACCGGCAATACGGCCGCTTCAACAGAGAACGGATCATTGGCCAATGGGATCATACCCGCAGCTGGTCCCGAAAATATGATGGTAATCGTAACCAGCAGCCAGATGCCCGTCCTGGTTCCATTTTTCCGGGCCTTTTTCCTGCCCTGGATGTCTTCTTGCGCCATCACCGATGCCATCTGCTACTCCAGTCAAACCTGCTGGGCAATATTGTCGAGGCCGACGCATGTCTGGGCTTTGAATGACTGCACAGGCGCACCAGACAATCGTCTTGCCCAAATCTTAACATAGGCCTGGACCGGTAGCAAAACTGTTTTTCCAGTGCCTGAAGAGCCTGTCCTGAACCCATCTATGAATCATTTGTTCAAACAACTGTCCATCTGAACGGGAAAAAATAGGCAATTCCACGTTTCTTGTCATTTTTGGCTTATCAGGCGATGTTTTCCTTGCAAAAAACGACAAGTGTTTCCTATAATTGTTTCATCATTTTGATAGAAAACATCAGCGGTGCGCACCATTTGTCAACTTTGCCGACCGCTTGGCATTTCACCGGAGGATTCATGAAACCCGATTTGACAGACCTTTCACCTTTGGCCAAAGTCCTGCCTGCCGACCAGCTCGTTTCGTTGCCCGGCGGTCCCGTCGAAATCCGGATGACAGTCGATCCAGTCAGCACCACCGCTGCGATCGAAGACACTCACGAACGGTACGAATTCCTGATCCCACTTTCCGTCCTGACCCATCTCTACATTGACAAGCGGATCATCGAATGCCGCCCCGGCCAGCTGCTGATCATCAAGCCGCACACCCGCCATGGTGCTGCCCGCGGGATCCAGCAGGGCAGTTTCATTTCGGTCTTTTTCCAGGCCGACTACCTCGACCACCTGACCCGCGACATCCTCGGACCTTCATCTGCGCCCTTTCTGTGTGAACAATGCCTGCTCCATTCTGAAGTCCAGGCCGTGCTCTCCACCCTGATTACCGAATTGCGTGAGAGCCGCATCGGCCGCGACCGCATCGTCACGAGCCTGACCGAACAGCTCGCGATCCAGCTGATCCGCCATTATCACATCAGCCAGATCGAGGAGTCCCGCCTGTTCGACAAGCCCCTGACCGAAAGCCAGTCCCGCTTCCAGCCTGTTCTCGAGTACATGCACGAGAATCTCGAGGATAAGCTGACCATCGAGCGACTGGCCGAGCTGGCCCGCATGAACCGTTTCCATTTCATCCGTGCGTTCAAGCATGCTTTCGGCCAGAGCCCCTACGATTTCCTGACCGACCTTCGGATCACCCAGGCCAAACGCCTGCTCGTCCACACCCGCCTCTCGGCCAATGAAATCGGCAACCAGTGCGGCTTTTTCTCCGCCAGCCGCTTTTCTGCTGCATTCCGCCAGAACACCGGGATGACACCGAGTGCCTATCGCACGAAAGTGCTGAGCGAGCAGCGTTCACTCGACCGCTTCTCAGAACCGGTCCAGACCCCCTACTACGCAGATTATGCCGAGCTGGCCCAGTAAACCGGGCTTTGAATATTGTCAGATCAGGGAGTGTGCACGATTGCCGGCACCTCCCTTTTTTCTGGCTCTTGACTTTGAGCAGCGCCCGCTGTAACATTCGGTTAAATCATACTGGATTACTTGGAATATGCATTGCAGCTCGGAGGTTAACAGATGGGCAAACTGGATCCAACTAAATATTCATTTGACACACTGGCTATCCACGCCGGCCAGGAACCGGATCCGACGACTGGATCACGGGCTGTGCCGATTTACCAGACAACTTCCTATGTCTTTGATGACACGCAGCATGGTGCCGACCTTTTCAGCCTGGCCCGGCCGGGCAATATTTACACCCGCATCATGAATCCGACCACTGCCGTCCTCGAGGAGCGCATCGCAGCCTTGGAGGGTGGCGTCGGCGCATTGGCTGTGGCGTCCGGATCAGCAGCTGTGACGTATGCAATCATGAATCTGGCCGCGGCAGGTGACCAGATCGTAGCTGCTTCGACCCTCTATGGCGGCACACTGAACCTGCTCCGCAACACCCTGCCGCATTATGGCATCACAACCGTTTTTGCCGATCCGGATGACCTCGACACTTTTGCCGCGGCAACCACTGAGAAAACCAAAGCCTGGTATGTTGAGTCGATCGGCAATCCCAACGGTAATCTGGTCGATCTTGCCCAAATGGCCCAAATGGCCCATACGCACGGTGTGCCACTGATTGTGGACAACACCTTTGGCACCCCATACCTGATCCGGCCGATCGAACACGGTGCCGACATTGTTGTCCATTCGACCACCAAATACATCGGAGGCCACGGTACATCGCTGGGCGGCGTCGTGGTGGATGCCGGTCGCTTCGACTTCAACTCACCGAAATTTCCACTGTTGTCTCTGCCAGATCCGGGGTATCATGGCCTGGCCTATGCCCGCGACCTGGGCAACCTGGCCTACATTCTCCGCATGCGGGTAGCCCTGCTCAGGGATACAGGCGCGGCCATCAGCCCGTTCAATGCCTGGCTCTTCATCCAGGGCCTGGAAACGCTGTCCCTGCGCATGGACCGCCACGTCGAAAACGCCCGCAAAGTGGCCGAATATTTGTCCAGTCATCCGAAAGTCAGCTGGGTCAATTATGCCGGCCTGCCGGGCAACAAATATTACCGCCTGGCTCAGAAATACCTGCCCAAAGGGGTGAGCTCGATTTTCACCTTTGGTGTCAAAGGCGGTAAAGAAGCAGCAGTCCGGTTCATCGACCACCTGGAGTTGTTCTCCCATCTGGCCAATGTGGCAGACGCCAAATCCCTCGTCATCCATCCGGCCAGTACAACTCATTCCCAGTTGTCCGATGAAGAACTGAACATGGCAGGCATCACGTCGGATCTGGTCCGCCTGTCGATTGGACTCGAAACAGCTCAGGATTTGATTGCTGATCTCGAACAAGCCCTTTCCTTCGCCTGAACCGGGCCTGTCAGCCAAGAGGAGGCTATTGTATGCGGATTTCCACCCGGGGCGTTTATGCCTTGGAAGCGATGCTTGCCCTCGGCAGCCAGCCGGAAGGGGAGCGGGTCAGCATCCGGCAGATCAGTGAAAAAACTGGCCTGTCCGACAGTTATCTGGAACAGATTTTTGCCCTGCTGAAACGAGGCGGCCTGTTGGTCAGCCTGCGTGGTAACCGCGGCGGCTACTACTTGGCCCGGCCTGCCACGGCGATCACGGTTGGTGATATTGTCCGGGCGGCCGAAGGATCCCTCAATCCTGTCACGTGTACAGATCCATCTGCCCCTGGCTGTGACCGTTACAAAGATTGCCTCTCCCGGCCGGTCTGGAATCTGATGGAGCAGGAAATCGCCAGTTTTGTCGACCAGATCACACTGCATGACCTGCACCGGAGGTTTGCGACCTGGGAACAGGACAGTCAGATGGAGTTTTTCATATGAAGCTCTCGACTAAAAGCCGTTACGGACTGCGGGCCCTGATTGACCTGGCGCTATACAGCCAGAATGGACAGGTGGCTTTGCACCAGATAGCGGCACGGCAAAACTTATCGATCAAGTACCTTGAGCAGGATTTCGCCACATTGCGCAAAGCCGGTCTGGTACGCAGTGTCAAGGGTGCCCAGGGCGGCTATGTCCTGGCCCGTCCAGCTGACCAGATCCGGGTCGGTGACATTGTCCAGATTCTCGAGGGCGACTTGTCCCTGGTAGACCTGCACGAGTCGAGCGGCCAGCAGACTGCGATCCGCCACTTCCTCGTCGAAACGATCTGGCAGCCCCTCGGCGAACAGATTGAAAAACGCCTCAACGCTCTGACCCTGGCTGATCTGGCAGCCCAGCACCAGCTCGAGGCAGGCCAGGATCCGATGTACTATATCTAGTCAAGGCACCCGTTTACTGATCGATGGCTCATGTTCAAAGCCCTCCCGACGTGGTATGATGAATGATGCAACACCGCTAAGGAGTCCATTTCGATGCAAATTTTCGGCCAGATTCATGACCGGTCCTTTCCTATCCATATAGAAACCGGCAGCCTGACCCAGATTCCCCAGCTGATCCCTGAAATCGCCGGAGCCAAGCGAATCGTAATTGTCACTGACCGGGAGGTCAGTTCACTCTACTTGAACAAATTGCAGCAGACCTTGAACGCAGCCGGTGCAGCTTTCACCGTTGTGACGGTTGACGGTGCCGAAACAGGTAAGAACCTCGACACGGTCCGGATCATCTGTG
>DIGA01000043.1 GCA_002419365.1 Mageeibacillus sp. UBA5734
GGCAGCCTTATGTGCGGTATTGCGCTCATCAAGGGGGATGGACGAGTCGTTCGCCAGCAGGATCAGGCCGTTGCCCTGCCGGTCCAGTTCAAGGTATACTCGATCCGACAGTGACACAGACTGCATGACGGTCGTCAAGAGATGGTAGCCATCTGGCCGGGTGCCTGCGACATCGAGGGAGAGGTTGATTTTGGCACAAGCTTCCAGGGTCAGTGATTGCATGGGGCCTCCTTGCCCGGGTGCGAAAAAGCCCGCACGGTCGCGCGGGCCATTTTTCAAATCAGCGGATTCATGGGGTGGATGCGGTCAGTGGGCGACGACTTCGAACCGGGTGCCATTATCCACGTCGATTTCCACCGTGTGGGTCAGGATATCGACATAGCTATAGGATACCATTTCGGAGTAGACGCTGGATTTTGCGCAGCGGACGGTGAAAACATTGGGGTAGCAGCTTTCGAGGATGCCTTCCTGCACGATGAGGCGTTTACGGCCGCCGTTGGACTTGAGTGTGACCTTCCTGCCGATGTATGCTTGCATGTCTTTCCTGCAGGAATCGAGATCTGTCTTAATGATCATGTTGTCAACCTCCAGTTAAAGTAGTGCCACGGTCTGGAACAAAGGCTATGCTCCAATGCTGAAACTGTATCACTTTTACGAACTAAAGTCAAACCAACTACACTATCTATTGTGGTATAATCCTGTTTTCACCCAAAATATTGTGCTGGCAACGGGAAATTTGAGCTTCTGATGCACGGAGGGAAGAGATGTTGTCCGATATCGAAATTGCAAGCCAGAAAGTGATGCGACCGGTCCTGGACATTGCCCATGACCTTGGGATCGCCGAGGATGAACTGGACCTGTATGGCCGTTACAAGGCCAAGCTTGATGACACCCTGTACGAACGGCTGGCTGACCGGCCGGACGGCCGGCTGGTCCTGGTGACGGCGATCAATCCGACACCAGCCGGCGAAGGCAAGACCACCACCACAGTCGGGCTGGGCCAGGCCCTGAACCGTCTGGGCCACCGCGCCATCATCGCGCTGCGCGAACCTTCGCTCGGGCCCGTTTTCGGTATCAAGGGCGGCGCGGCAGGCGGTGGTTATGCCCAGGTGTTGCCGATGGAGGACATCAACCTCCATTTCACCGGCGATATCCATGCCATCACGGCAGCCAACAACCTGATGGCAGCCCTGGTCGACAACCATATTCACCAGGGCAATGCCCTCGGGATTGATCCGCGCCGCATCGTCTGGAAGCGCTGCCTCGACATGAACGACCGGGCTCTGCGCCACATCGTCGTCGGCCTGGGTGGCAAGGCTGACGGCATCCCGCGGGAAGATGGCTTCAATATCTCCGTGGCCTCGGAGATCATGGCCGTTCTCTGCCTGGCAACAGACCGCGCCGATCTCAAAGCTCGACTCCAGCGCATGGTCGTCGCCTATACCCATGACGGCCAGCCCGTCACGGCCGATGACCTCAAGGCAGCCGGTTCCCTGGCCACCTTGCTCAAGGACGCTTTCAAACCCAATCTCATCCAGACGCTCGAGGGCACTCCGGCCCTGATGCACGGCGGTCCCTTCGCCAATATTGCCCATGGCTGCAACAGCCTGCGTGCTACCCGCCTGGCCTTGAAACTCGGTGAAATCACGGTCACAGAGGCCGGATTTGGCGCTGATCTGGGCGCTGAGAAATTTTTCGACATCAAATGCCGGGTCGGCGGTCTCAAGCCGGACGCGGTCGTCCTGGTCGCCACCATCCGGGCGCTGAAATACAATGGCGGCGTACCAAGAGCCGAGCTGAACCAGGAGAATGTTCCCGCGCTGAAAAAGGGCCTGGCCAATCTGGAGAAACATCTCGAGAACATCGCTGCCTTCGGCCTGCCCTGTGTAGTCGCCCTCAACCATTTCCCGACGGATACCCCGGCAGAAGTCGCAGCCGTCGGTGCAGCCTGTGCCCTGAACGGCGTACGGATGGCCATTTCCCGGGTCTTTGCCGAGGGCGGTGCTGGGGGTGAGAATCTGGCCCGTTCCGTGCTTGAATGCCTGGACGAGGACGGTAAGAATTTCCAGTTCCTGTATCCGGAAGACCTGCCCCTGCCGGAGAAAATCCGCACCATCGCGCAGAGAATCTACGGCGCCGATGATGCGGCTCTGACAGCCCAGGCGAAAAAGGATCTGGAAGCGATCGAGAAACAGGGTCTGGGCAATTTGCCGGTCTGCATGGCCAAGACCCAGTATTCCCTATCTGACAATCCCGCCCTGCTCGGCCGGCCGACCGGATTTTCCGTCACCGTGCGCGAACTGCGCCTGTCAGCGGGTGCTGGATTTGTCGTGGCCCTGACGGGGGACATCATGACCATGCCCGGCCTGCCGAAAAAACCGGCAGCCGAAATCATCGACATCGACAACGACGGCCAGATCAGCGGACTGTTTTGAACGCTTCTCCAGCATGATAGGAACTGCGCACCAGCGGGCCCGAGGCGACATGGGCAAAACCCATCGCCTCGCCCGCCTTTTTATAGGCTAGGAACTGGTCTGGATGGATGTACTCGACAACCGGATGATGCTTTTGTGACGGGGCCAGGTACTGGCCGATCGTCAGCAGGTTGACGCCTGCCGCCCGCAAGGATTCCATGACCTCGATCACCTCGGCAGGTGTCTCGCCCAGGCCAACCATGATGCCGGACTTGGTCAGGA
>DIGA01000072.1 GCA_002419365.1 Mageeibacillus sp. UBA5734
TTTCACGGTAATAAGCAAAGAGCCCGCGATTGGCGATACTCGACAGTTGCGGCCTTTTATGCTAATATTGATCGATTTTATAGACAAATGATGCGGTGTGCTCAGGGGCAATGAGATTCCCTGGGCTGAAATTGCAAAGATGGCTTCGGGCAGGCCTTTTGCCCAGGGAAAGTAGAGATCGTTTGAACACAGTAGCTTTTAAAGATTTACCTTTATCGTATGAAATCCAGCGCGCGGTTGTGGATATGGGCTTCGAGGAGGCGACACCGATCCAGAGCGAGTCGATCCCCCATATCCTGGGCGGCGTTGATATGCTGGGCCAGGCCCAGACGGGCACGGGCAAGACCTGTGCATTCGGGATCCCGGTCATTGAGCGGGTAGACCGTGACGACAGCCGGGTCCAGTTTTTGATCCTGGCCCCGACCCGTGAGCTGGCGATCCAGATCGCTGATGAAATGCATGCGGTTGCCAAATACAAGGAAGGCATCCGGATCCTGGCCGTATATGGCGGACAGCCGATCGACCGCCAGATTCTGGCCCTGAAAAAGCGGCCGCAGATCATCGTCGGCACACCGGGCAGGGTCATGGACCACATGAGACGCAAGACCTTGCGTCTGGAAAGCCTGACCGGGATCATTCTCGATGAGGCGGATGAAATGCTCAACATGGGCTTCAAGGAAGACATCGATACGATCCTGGAATCGACACCAGATGAGATCCAGAAGGTCTTCTTCTCCGCCACCATGCCCAAGTCGATCCTCGAACTGACTCAGAAATATCTGCATGAGCCAGTCCATGTCCGGATTACACCGAAGCAGCTGGCGGTTGAAAACATCAGCCAGTTCTACATCGAAGTGCGCGAATCAAACAAGCTCGAGGTCCTGTGCCGCCTGATCGAATCGGAGCGGATCAAACTGGCGCTTGTGTTCTGCAACACCAAGCGCAAAGTCGATGAGGTCTGCGAGAAACTGGCGACGCGCGGCTATTCGGCTGAAGCGCTGCATGGCGACATGAAGCAGCCGCTCAGGACCCGTGTCATGAACCGCTTCCGCTCGGGTGAGGTCGATCTGCTGGTGGCGACGGATGTAGCGGCACGCGGCATCGACGTCGACGATATCGAGGTCGTCATCAACTACGATCTGCCCCAGGATGAGGAATACTACGTGCACCGGATCGGCCGGACAGGCCGCGCCGGACGCTCTGGCAAAGCCTACACGTTTGTCGTCGGCCGCGAAATCATCGAGCTGAAAAACATCCAGCATTATGCCAAGGCCAATATTGTCTGCGCCCAGCCACCGAGCCTGACCGATGTGACTCAGAGCCGGGTGAGCTCGATCCTCAAAGGTCTCAAGGACAGCCTCGGCGCCGATGACCTGGCTTATTACGTGGAGGCCATTGAGCAATATCTCCAGGACCTCAATGTTGAAAGCCCGGCGGATTCGTTCTACACCACAGCGGATCTGGCAGCTGCTCTGCTCCGTCTGTCGATGGGCGAACAATTCCACCAGGCCGAGGAAATCGAGCCAGTCGTGCCTTATCTCGAGCATATTGCCCGCAACAACCGCTACCAGTCGAGCTACAACAACAGCAGGGCTGGCTTCTTCGTGGCCGATGACGACCGCTCGAGCGGCAAAAAAGGCGGTTTTGACGCCAAGGACAAAAAAAGCCGCGGTGGCAAGAAGATCGAAGCCGGCATGTCGCGCCTGTTCCTCAACGTCGGGTCCGATGACAATGTCCTGCCCCAGCACATCGTCAAAGCTGTGTGTTCCCACTCCTCACTCACCGGCAAACAGATCGGCGCCATCGCCATCTACGGCCGCTACACCTTCGTCGACGTCCCCAGAGAAGCCGCTGACGAAGTCGTGCAAAACCTCACTGGGCGCAAGATCGGCAAGCGTCCCGTGCGCGCTGAGAAGCAAAAATAAAAAAATGGGACCGGGTCTACTTTTCGACACTTTTGTCGAATGACGTGATTTTGATGCGAACTGTGCATGACAAGCTTTCATTTTGGCCGAAAAAGGGACCAACCCCAAATGTGCTGGCACATTTGGGCTCACCCTTTTTCGGCAAAGAGGTCTTTTAATGCAACCGTGTGTGCTCATTCCTGCCTATCGCCCTGATGATCAGCTGGTGAAACTGGTGCGTGATTTGCGCGCGGCGGGACTGGATCGGATGGTGGTGGTGGATGATGGCGGCGAGGATCGCTCGGCGGCTTTGTTTGCCGAGATCCGGATGCTGCAGGTGCCTGTGGTGACACATGTGGTCAACCTGGGCAAGGGCCGGGCTTTGAAGTCTGGCTTGAATTACATTCTGGAGCATGGACTGGGGGACGCAGGTGTCATCACGGCGGATGCAGATGGCCAGCACAAACCAGAGGACATCCTTAAAATCGCCCGGGCCATGGCGCTGGATCGAGACGCCCTGGTCCTGGGCGTGCGCGAATTCACCGGTGATGTGCCAGTGCGAAGCAAGATCGGCAACCGTCTGACACGGCTGGTCTATGCGGCGATCAACGGCATCGATATCCGTGACACGCAGACAGGCCTGAGAGGCCTGCCCCACCGGCATCTGCGCCTTTTTCTGCAACTAAAAGGGGAACGGTACGAATATGAGATGAACCAGCTCCTGGCAATCCGCACGCACGAGATCAAGGTCTCGCAAGTGCCGATCGAAACGGTCTACATCGAAGCGAACCGTTCATCCCATTTCAATCCGGTCCGGGACTCGCTGAAAATCTACGGTCTGCTTTTTCGTTTCATCGCGTCCTCTTCAACGGCGGGCCTGATCGACCTGGGCATTTTCTATGGCCTGTCGCGAGTGATTCCAGGCTATCTGCTGGCCACGGTCATTGCCGCGCGCATCGTCAGTTCCCTGGTCAATTATTTCCTCAACCACAAGCTGGTTTTCGCGCGGGGCAGCCACCACCGCCAGGCGCTGGTCCGCTATTACGTGCTGGCTGCAGCCATCATGCTTTTAAGCTACAGCCTGATCCGCTTATTCAACCAAGTCCTGGGCTGGCCACTGCTGCTGGCCAAAATTACAGGCGATGGCCTGCTGTATGTGCTGAGTTTCTATGCGCAGCGGGAATTCGTCTACCGGACACCACACCGCTGACCTCACCGCACAGTCCAGCCTGCGCAAACACCCCTTTTACCGGCCTTCAGCCGCCAGCCTGCCCCTCTGCCCCTGGCCCACCTACATCAATCACCGGTTCCAGCCGCTCGGCGTCAAATGGCGTCAGCGGCGTTTTTGTGAAGCGCACGATTTCATCGAGGCGGATCTTGTCCAGGAAGGCGTAGAACGTGTACGCCACGCCCGGGTGGTGCGCCCGGCCGGTCCGGCCGATGCGGTGGGTGTAGCTTTCATTTTCCAGCGGTACATCGTAGTTGAAAACCGCGTCGACGCCAAAAATATCAATCCCGCGCGCAGCCACATCGGTGCAGACAATGGCAGGCAGATGGCCTTTGCGGAAGCTGGCCAGGACCTTTTCGCGCTGGGACTGGCGAATGTCGCCATGGATGCAGTCGGCTTTGCATCCAGCCTGGTTGAGGCGTTTGGCGACACCCTGGACCATGCCTTTCGTGTTGCAGAAGACCATGACCTTTTCATATTGGTATTTCTTGACGATATGGGCGATGGTTTCGACCCGGGCATGGCCACCGAGATGGATGCTGTACTGCGTGATCGGCGGTTTGTTGTCCTCATCCTCCTGGACAGTGACTTCGACAGGATCGCGCTGGTAGATCCAGGAAATATCCATGACGGCCCGCGAGAGGGTGGCCGAAAACATGGCGATCTGGCCGACGCGGGGCATTTTGTCAAGGATCTTTCTGACATCGCGGACAAATCCCATATCGAGCATGCGGTCGGCTTCGTCTAGGACCACGGTCTGGACCTTTTCAAGATGGATCGTGCGGCGGCCGAGATGGTCGATCAGGCGACCAGGGGTGGCGACGATGATCTGGGGATTCTGGCGCAGGGCCTCGATCTGCTGGCCAATGCTGGAACCGCCGTAGATGGCAACTGAACGGACATGGGGCATGAAAGACGAAAGCTTTTTGAGCTCTTCGACGATCTGGAGGACGAGTTCGCGCGTCGGAGCCAGGATCAGAGCCTGGGGAGCCTGGATCGACAGATCAAGATGCTCGATGATCGGGATTCCAAAGGCCAGGGTCTTGCCGGTGCCGGTCGGTGCTTTACCGATGATGTCATACCAGTCGATCATCGACAGGATGGTCTGGGCCTGGATCGGGGTTGGCGTTGTGATATTAGCCTGGGCCAGGGCGGCGAGGGTGGATTCGGACAGGTTCATGGCGGAAAAAGAGTCGGCAATTTGCATGTTTGGTTTCCTTTTTCAGGCCGGAGTTTAGACGCTCGCCCCGGCTGGTGTGTATAGTTTTTCGATGTCGTCGGCAACGGTCAGGTATGCCTCGACCAGTGGAGGGGCAAAAGCCCGGTTTTTCTCAGCTACGATCCAGTTGCGGACAAAACGGATTGCATCTGGGCTGCCTGCTGGCGCTGATGGAATCGGCAGATCGAGTGAGATGGGGGACAGGCAGGCATGACCGCCCAGCGCCTCAGCATAGCGATAATCCAGGGTGTCGGCAAGGGCCAGGATCTGGGCGGAGAGCGGGATGGCGTCGCCTTTGAGGCCGTCGGGGTAGCCGGTACCGTCCCAGCGTTCATGATGGCTGCGCGTCATGTCGATGCCCATATCGATGAAGGAATTGCCGGGGTACCGGGCAGAGACCTCGGCGAGGGTGGCAGCGCCGATGCGCGTGTGTTCCGCCAGGACCGCCTCTTCTTTCTCATTGAGCGGGGTGGTCTTGTTCAGAATCCGGTCAGGCACGCTGATTTTTCCGATGTCATGCAGGGGACAGGCCTTGATCAACTGGTCGATATACCAGGCGTCAACCAGACCCCTGTAAGCAGGGTCTTTCGCCAGAGCATGCGCCAGCAGTGAAATCACATCACGGACGCGCTCGATATGGCCGCCCGCGCCGGGATCACGCAACGTAACCAGGTTGGAGAGCGCAAAAATCAACTCGATCTGGGTGTCGGAAATGGCTTGGATCTTCGCCTCAACCAGTGCCTCGAGCAGGCGATTCGACTCAGCCACCGACTGGTTGAGCCGGCGGAGTTTCAGGTGGATGTCTATCCGCGCCTGGATCTCCCTGAAATTGTAAGGCTTCGTGATATAATCGACACCGCCGAGCTTCAGACCGTTGATCTTACTCTGGACATCCGCCACTGCACTGACAAAGATGACCGGTATCTCGCGGTAGCGGGCGTCCTGTTTCAGAATCCGGCAGACCTCATAGCCATCGAGGTCGGGCATCATGACATCGAGCAGGATCAGATCGGGCAGAAACGAAGTCCGATGCAAGAGGTCGAGTGCTTCCTGGCCGCTCAATGCTGTCCGCAGTTCATAGGACTCCGGCAGAGCCTGGCACAGGATGTCGATGTTGCCTGGATAATCGTCGACGATCAGGATCTTGGCAGCGGGATAAGATTCAGGTTCCATCTGGTTTTGTTCCATCTAATGATTTTATCATATCCTGGACCAGCAGGAGCGCCTGATCGAAATCAAATTGGTCCGTCGCTGTCACCAGTGCCTGGAGCCCCACATCCAACTCCTCATAATCCCGCCCGTCGATGATCCGCGAGAGTTCGTCAGCAGCTTGGAAATCACCTTGGACCAGGAGTTGCCGTTCACGGGACAGGAAGTCCTGCCATTGGCGGCGTGTCAGCCAGACTGGGGTGTTTTCAGCTGGCACGGGGCGGCGCGGTGTGATGCCAGGATCGGCCGGAATAGCGGGAACTGTGTGCGTTTGCCTGTTCCTGGTTGTCAGCAGGGGCAACGTCAGGGTGAAGACACTGCCCCTCCCCTGTTCGCTTTCGACTCGCAACTGGCCTTGCATCAGCAGGGCCAGCTCGTGGCTGATCGACAAGCCGAGGCCGGTGCCACCGAAGCGGCGCGGCAAGGTGCTGTCTTCCTGGGCGAATGGTTCGAAAATATGCGAGAGGAATTCCGGGGCAATGCCAGGTCCGGAATCGGCCACGGACAGTTCAATCTCAACGGCATCGTCTGTCTGGCCGGACGCATGGGCACTCACCCGGACAAATCCGGACTCCGTAAATTTGATGGCATTGCTGCACAGATTGTTGAGAATCTGGCGCAGCCGCAATGGATCACCCTGGACCTCCCGGGGGATGTTATCGGACATTTCCAGGCAAAAATCGAGGCCTTTATCCCGGGCGGCGAACGCAAAAGGCTCGGCGATCGCCTCCAGGGTGGTCACCAGGTTGAACGGGATCTGCTCCAGCTGGAGCTTGCCGGCTTCGATTTTCGAGACATCGAGGATGTCATTGATGACCTGGAGCAGGGATTCCGCTGAGTCTGACATTCGGACGATCAACTGTTGCTTGTCCGGATCGGCTTCCTGTTGCTCGAGCAACTGGAGATAGCCCATGACGGCATTGAGCGGTGTGCGGATCTCATGGCTCATGTTGGCCAGAAACTGGCTCTTTGAGCGGCTGGCCATCTCGGCCTGCTCCTTGGTCTTCTTCAGGCGCAGTTCCTGTACCTCGCGATTGCGCATGTTGACCAGCATTTCGCAGAACAAGCTGAGCAAGCCGATTTCGTCTTGATTGTACATCCGGAGGTGACGGCAGGAATCAAATCCGACAAAGCCGATGCATGTGTTGCCTGACATCAAGGGCAAGGTCAGGAGGCTTTTCACCGACTGGGGTTCGAGGATCTGGCGCACCGCATTGTCAGCTGGCAGAGCCAGAACATCATCTATCTGCAATTTCTGGCCATTCTTATGGGCATTGACCCAGTCCGGGAGTTCGGCCAGAGGGACATCCTGCAGATTGTCGATCTCCGGATTGATGTCTGCATTGCACCATTCGTAGGTATTGGAACACGTCTGGCGCCGGAAGTCATAGTCGAAAATATAGACCCGGTCGGCGTCGACAAACAGGCCGATGTCACGCAGGGCATTGTTGATGGCATCCGGGACATGGTCCAGCGGAACGTTGATGTACTCAGTGGCGATTTTCATCAGCATGTTGTGGAACTGGGCCTGGTAACGCAGACTCTCTTCGGCCTTTTTGATCGCGGTCAGGTCGTTCATGACCGTCAGGCGCAGATCCTCCGACTGGGTTTTGACGACCTCGCCGGAGATCTGGCCGACCAGGATCTGGCCGGCCCGGGTCCTGACAGACATTTCATACTGGACCAGCGGCTCGGTGGACGACAGATACATTTGTGCCTCGGCTGCATCTTCCGCAGTCGTGAAAAAATTCAGCTCCGATACCAGACAGCCGATCGCTTCGAGCCGCCTGTAGTCAAACGTGGCGATAAAGGCATTGTTGACATCGAGGATTCTACCCTCGGGGATTGTGGTGATCATCATCGGTGTCGGATTGACTTGGAAAATCTTGTTGAAGCGCTGCAGGGCTTCCTGTTCACCACTGAGATCCTTGCTAATGCCAAAGAGGCAGTCCTGGTTGTCCCAACGGCCCATCCAGACCCGGGTTTCAACCGGGATTCGGCTTCCATCTTTCCTGGCCAGGGGCAGCGGGCAGACATCCGTCTGACCAGCCAGCATGTCGGCAAAGATCTGCTCAGCGGTCTCACGCAGTTCTGGCGGATGCACATCCAGCAGGTGCATGTCTTGCAGATCCGCCAAGGTGTAACCCAGTTTGGCTGTGACTGCCGGGTTGATGTACAAGGACCGGCCGTTGAGGTCTGTGATGAAGATCATGTCGTCGATGGTTTCGATGAACAGGCTGAAATTGGCCAGCGTCGTCTTGAGTTCTTGTTTGACAAGCTCCTGGCTCGTGATGTCGCGGGCGATGCCCATGGTCCCCAGCACCTGACCCTCGCGGTCGCGCATCGGGGCTTTGAGCGTGTCGAACAGGACACGGCGGCCATCTGGGTAAGTAGCCCATTCCTGGTTGTATTGTGGATCGCCTGATTCCAGCATAGCCTGGTCAAACAGGATACAGGACTGGGCCAGGTCGGATGGTAACAGATCATGGTCCGACTTGCCTATGATGTCCAGAATGTCGCGGTCGACGAACGTAGCAAACGCTCGATTGCATCCCTGGTACACGCCCTGGAGGTCCTTGTAGAACACCAGGTCGGGGATGGAATCAAGGACTTGATTGAAAACGCGTTCTTTACCCATGAGAATTCACTCCGTTGTCTTCATTTTGAAATGGGGCCATAGCCTGGGTGTCCAGCCAGAACAAAAAATCTGGCACCTATTGGACGGTCCAGCCAGCGGCCGGGTAGAGTTTTTCGAGGTCAGCTTCGATCGCCAGGAACGCATCGACAACGTCTGGATCAAAATGGCTGCCCCTTCCTTCGCGAATGACTGCCACACTGTCTTTGTGCGGCATGGGCTTTTTGTATGGACGCAGCATGCGCAAGGCATCAAAGACATCCGCCACCGCCATGATCCGGGCACTCAAAGGGATCTGTGCGCCGGAGAGGCCCTCGGGATAGCCCTGGCCATCCCAACGTTCATGATGATAGCGTGCAATTTCGATGCCCGTGCGGATCAGCTGATTGTCGGGGAATTTCTGCAGCACCTGTTCGAGGGTCTGGGCCCCGATCAGGGTATGACGTTGCATGGTGGCGAATTCCTCCGGAGTCAGCCGGCCTGGTTTGAGATAAATGTGGTCCGGGGTGCCGACTTTGCCGATATCGTGCAAGGGGGCTGCTTTGTAAAGATTGGCGATGTAGGCCTCATCGATCTGATTTTGAAACCGGGGTGACTCGGCCAGTTTCCTGGCCAGGCTGGCGCAGAGCGCCTGGGTCCGCTCGAGATGGCCACCGATTTTGTCATCGCGACGATCGGTCAGGCGGACCAGGGCAAAAATGGTCGCCAGCTGCATGTCGGTTGCTTCCCTGGCCTTGGCTTCGACCAGGTCTTCCAGATCGTGCTGGCGGCGCTCCAGTTCCTGCTGCAAATTGAAAATTTTCAGATGGACATCGACCCGCGACAGGACCTCACCGGGGTCGAAAGGCTTGGTGATGAAATCGACCGCACCTCTTTTGAGACCTTCGACTTTTTCCTTGATCTCGTTCTTGCTGGAGATGAAGATGACTGGAATGTCCTGGTAGCGAGGATCAGCTTTGAGCCGGCTGCAGGTTTCAAAACCGTCCTGTTCAGGCATGAAGGTCTCCAGCAAGACCAGGCTGGGCAGCTCCTCCGCGGCGGCCAGCAGATCAAAAGCCTTGGCGCCGCTGGTCGCCACCATTTTTGTAAACCGGGGCGGCAGGGCTGCTGCCAGTGACCGGATCGCATCCGGACTGTTGTCGATGATCAGGATTTTTTCACGTCTCTGATTTGAATCATTCATGCCTTTTCCCCAAATGTCATGGACCTGCTGTATAATACCGGCATGGACCCACGCAGCAACATCATTCTGATCGGAATGCCAGGCAGTGGCAAAAGCACCGTTGGCCGGATTCTGGCCGGTCTTTCAGGCTGGGCTTTTATCGATACGGACACGCTGATCGAAGAACGGCGGCAGAAACCTTTGCAGGCCATTCTGGACCAGGATGGCATAGGCGCTTTCATCCGGCTGGAAGCTCAGGTCGTGCGTGCCCTGGATCTTGAACGCCATGTCATTGCCACCGGTGGCAGCGTGGTCCTGGACCAGGCCGCCATGCAGCATCTGCGTCGACTTGGTTTCGTGGTCTATCTCGATGTCCCATTGCCCAAGATCGAGCGCCGGCTCTGGAACATCAAGACCCGCGGCATCGTGATCAAGAAGCACCAGTCGATCCGGGATATCTACCGCATCAGGCGACCGCTCTATGAGCGCTATGCCGACAAAATCCAGCCGACCGCAGGCTTGTCTGCGCAACAGATCGCCACAGCGATCCGGGATTGGTTTCTGCTGCAAAACCAGCCGCATCCAGAATGAATGTCTCAGACATGAGTATAGAATAGATTGCGTTCAAGCTCAACGATTTTGTGGGGATTTTAATGGGGAGCACGCCGGATTCAAAACAGAGGCAAACCTTGGCCGGGGTGGTCGTCATCTTGGCTGTCCTTCTGGTTTTCAACGGGGTCGCCTATTCTATTTATCGTCCAGTCCGGACCTTCAATGCGGGAAAGCCGTCGGCCACAGACAAGCAGCTGCTCTTTGTAGTGGAGAAATCAGGCAACAACCTCTACCTGATGGGAATCACACACCAAGGATACCTCGGCCTCTACCCCTTGCGTTCGGAAATCGAATCTGCCTTTTCCAGCAGTGATTTCCTGGCGACAGAACGGGATCTTACGCAGCCGTTGCCAGCCACTTTCAGCCAGGGTTCTTTTCTTGATCGTGCTACACCCGACACCATTGATAAAATCCGACAATTAGCAGCGACCTACCAGATCGATTGGGAAAATCTGGAGCCGCTCGATGAGCTGGCAGTTCTCGCCGTCTTTGAAAACCAGATCGCCGAGAGGGCAGGTCTGAAGGCGCAGTTTGGGCTCGACCAGTACTGGACCTATCGGGCTCGCCAGCTTGGAAAGCCCATCAGAGAGGTCGAAGGGATCGAATTTGAACAGCAAATTGCTGCTGAATTGGTGGCAACAGCCAGCGATGAGATCCTGAATCTGATTCCGCAGGACCCTGATCAGGCCAGCCAGGAGATGTTGGAACACTTTGATGCCATCCTGGCCGGAGATTTCAGGGCCGAGTCCCTGCAAGCGGATCTGGACCAGTCCCAGGCCCCTTCCTTCCAGGCCTTGTACTGGACCCGGCGCAATGAGAAAATGCTGTCAGTAGTCCTTCTCTGGCTCGACCAGGGGAACTGTGCCTTCGTTGCAGTCGGGGCAGGACATGTCCTGGGCAGCAAGGGGCTGGTTTCCCTGCTCCGGGAAAATGGCTGCACCGTCACACAGGTGGAATGAATGATCTTGTCTGGGCAAATACCTGTGGGACATGCCATCCGTGCCGTTCTGGGATTTGTTGGTAGCTCATGAAACCGCATGCGGACTCGAGGCATGCTAGACTCGCTGTTCAGAAAAGAGGTAGAACATGCCTGAATATGAAAACGTCTGGATCACAGCCACGACTGCTTTCCGCCTGAAAAAGGCCCGGGTCGACAAAGGGATCTCCCAGTCTGAGCTGGCTCAGCGGATCGAGGCATCGGTCAACCAGATCGAACACTATGAGCGCGGGGAGGTCGACATGCCGATGGACCGGCTCTTTGATCTGGCCCGGATCCTGGACTTGCCGGCAGGCGAGCTGCTGGCTGAATAAACCAGATTTAACTTGAGGAGAAATGAGATGCAGGAATTTGATTTGATCGTGGTCGGCAGCGGGGCTGCCTTGATCGTTCTGGAAGCAGCCCTGGCCCAGGGCAAGACCTGCGCCCTGGTGGAACGGCACAAATTCGGCGGTACCTGCCTCAACCGCGGTTGTATCCCGTCCAAGATCCTGGTCCATCCTGCAGATACGATCCGGGAATGTGAGCGGGGCGCAAAGATCGGACTGAAGATCGAGCCTCCCCAGGTGGACTGGGCAAAGCTGGGCCAGCGGATGTGGGATAAAATCGGGGAAAACCGCCAGATCCTGGACGCTTACCAGAACTGGCCGGGCCTGACCGTTTTCCAGGGTACCGCACGATTTACTGAGCCTTATGTGCTCGAGATTCTCAATGCCGAGGGTCAGGCCACAGACACCATCCGGTCTGAGACAATTGTGCTTGGTGTCGGCGGCCGGGCTAAAAAACCAGCGATCGAAGGTCTGGCCGAGACTGGGTTTGTCAATTTCGAGAGCTTTTTCGGCGACCAATTCCCTGCTGCACCCTATAAGCGCCTCCTGATCATTGGTGGTGGCATTGTCGGCACCGAATTCGCCCACATTTTTTCATCGTATGGTGCCGAGGTCACGATCATGGATCACAACCCGCGCCTGGCCAAGCACGAGGAACCCGAAGTCAGCGCCTTGCTGGAAAAAGAGTTCCGCCGGGTCGGGATCCGGGTCCGGACAGGGGTTGAACCGGTCCGGGCGGAGCAGGTCGCAGGTGAAAAACGGGTGACGGTGCGCGACAAGGTGACCGGGGCCGACGAGGTCTTTGCCACGGATGAAATATTTGTCGCCACCGGTTTTGCCAGCAACAGTGACTGGCTCCAGGCAGACCGCTGTGGCCTGGCGATGGATGAGCGCGGCTACATCCTGACCGACGACCATCTGCGCACCAATGTGCCCGGTATCTATGCGGTTGGCGACATCAACGGCAAGTTCCAGTACCGCCACAAGGCGAACTACGAAGCCTACATCCTGGCCAACAATCTCTATGAGCCAGAAAAACCGGAGCGGGTAGCCTGCTATGACCGTGTGCCCTGGGCCATTTTTACCCACCCCCAGATTGCCCACGTCGGCCTGACCGAGCAACAGGCTCGCGAGGCAGGGTATGAGCTGCTGACCGGGATCAACCACTATTCTTCGACCGCAAAAGGCTACGCCATGGGCTATTTGCCCGGCGATGCAGACGATGGCTTCGTTAAGCTTGTCGTCAGCAAGGACCACACCATCCTTGGCGTCCACATCATCGGGCCCCAGGCTGCGATCCTGATCCAGCCCTTTATCTACCTGATGAACCAGGGCCTCCATGTCCGGGCTGAAGACTGCGACCAGCTCGAAACCTCGCTCCAGGCCCACGATCCTGGCCGGACCATGCTGCGGCCGCACCTCTCCTTCAGCCCCGACTCCACGGCTGCCATCGACCAGGCCATGGTCATCCATCCTGCCCTCTCCGAAGTCGCTGCCTGGGCCACCGGAACGCTCAAGGAGCCAGGCCAGTAAAATTTCCAACCTCAGGGCCTTCGGCGCTGCGCGCCAAAGTAAAACCCCGGTACCATTGCTGGTGCCGGGGTTTTATTGTGAGCTTTCATCTTGCTCGCTGTTGATCGTGGCAGCTTGGGCTTAGATCTTTTCGCGGGCGACGTAGTGGGTATGCAGGAGCTCATGGGCCTTTTCGCCGTAGAATTCGCCGAGGAACTCTTCATAGAGTTTCATGACGTCTTTGTTCTCGTGCGATTTGCGGCGGGCTTTGCCCTGGTCTTCGCGATAGATGGCTTCGGTGCGCTTCTTGATGATGGTGTCATCACCATGGTGGAAGGGCTGGCCGCCGCCGCCGACGCAACCGCCGGGGCAAGCCATGATTTCGATCGCGTGGTACTTGGATTCACCACGGCGGATGGCTTCGAGGAGCTTTCTCGCATTACCGAGGCCATGGGCGACGCCGATCTTGACTTCGGTCCCGCCGATGTCGATGGTGGCTTCACGGATGCCCTGGAGGCCGCGGAGAGCGTGGAAGTCGACGAATTCGAGGGTTTCGCCAGTCAGCCATTCATAGGCAGTACGGACAGCAGCCTCGATAACACCGCCGGTGGCACCGAAGATGACACCAGCACCGGTGGATTCGCCGAGCGGATGGTCGAAATCTTCGTCCGGCAGGGAGACAAAGTCGATGCCGGTTTCCTTGATCATCATCGCCAGCTCACGGGTGGAGAGAACATAGTCGACGTTTTTCAGGGATTCACCAGAGAGCTCGGGACGGGCGGCTTCGTTTTTCTTGGAGAGACAGGGCATGACCGAAACGACGACCATCTTGGCCGGATCGATGCCCATCTTCTGGGCATAGTAGGTCTTGGCCACGGCGCCGAACATTTCGTGTGGGGATTTGCAGGACGAAGGAATGTCCAGCAGATCCGGGAACTGATGTTCGAAGAACTTGACCCAGGCCGGGCAGCAGCTGGTCAGGATCGGCAGAGTGCCACCATGCTGCAGGCGGTGGATGAACTCGGAGGCTTCTTCGATGATGGTCAGGTCAGCGGCAAAGTCGGTGTCAAAGACATTGTTGAAACCGAGGCGGCGCAGGGAGGCGGCCATCTTGCCCGTGACAATCGTGCCGGGTTCCATGCCGAATTCTTCGCCGAGGGCGACGCGGACGGCCGGAGCGGTCTGGACGATGACATACTTGTCCGGATCATTGAGGGCATTCCAGACATTGCGGATGTCATTCATTTCAGTCAGGGCGCCGGTCGGGCAGACGGCGACGCACTGGCCGCAGAAGGTGCACATGGTGTCGATCATCGGCAGGTTGAAGGCCGGGGCGACAACGGTGTCAAAACCGCGGCCGACCGCAGACAGGATGCCGCAGGTCTGGACGGTATTGCACATGGTTTCGCAACGGCGGCAGAGGATGCACTTGTCGAGATCGCGATAGATGGCGAAGCTGGAGGCATCGTCCGTATACGTGGACATCGCGCCTTCGTAACGGATCTTGCCGCGCACACCGAGGTCAGATGCGAGCTTTTGCAGGTCGCAGGACTGGTTCTTCTCGCAGTTGAGGCATTCCTTCGGATGATCGGAGAGCAGGAGCTCGACCATGGTCCGGCGGGCTTTGACGACGCGAGGGGTGGTCGTCTTGATGTTCATGCCTTCTGTGACGTAGGTGGCACAGGCAGGGGCCAAGTTGCGACGGCCATCGATTTCAACCATGCAGACGCGGCAGGAAGCGGCCTGGTTGACGGCCTTGAGGTCGTGAAGGTTCAGGTGGCACAGGGTCGGGATCTTGACGTTGACTTGCTTGGCTGCTTCCAGAACCGTCATGGTATCCGATACAGTCAGCTCGACGTCATTGATTTTAATTTTTACTTCGCGCATAAGCTTAACTTCAGACCTCCTTATTTCTTGTCGACAGCGCTGAAGGCGCAGGCTTTGAGGCAGGCACCGCACTTGATGCACTTGCTCTGGTCAATGACATGCGGCTTCTTGACGGAGCCGGAGATGCACTTGACGGGGCAGGCGCGGGCGCAGGCGGTGCAGCCGATGCACTTGTCTTCGATGATGGTGTAGACCGACAGAGCCTGGCAGACACCGGCCGGGCAGCGCTTCTCGAAAACGTGGGCCTTGTACTCATCGATGAAGTGGTTGATCGTGGACAGGACCGGGTTCGGAGAGGTCTGGCCCAGGCCGCACAGGGCGGTGTCCTTGATGATCACGGAGAGTTCCTTGAGTTCTTCGATGCAGTCCGGGGTGGCCTTGCCTTCGGTGATGCGGGTCAGCATCTCGTGCAGGCGCTTGTTGCCGACGCGGCAGGCGGTGCACTTGCCACAGGACTCGTCCATGGTGAACTCGAGGTAGAACTTGGCGATGTTGACCATGCAATCGTCTTCGTCCATGACGATCATGCCGCCGGAGCCCATCATGGAACCGATGGCGATCAGGTTGTCATAGTCGATCGGGGTGTCGAGGTTGGCAGCGGTGATACAGCCACCGGAAGGACCGCCGGTCTGGACAGCCTTGAATTCTTTGCCGCCCTTGATGCCGCCGCCGATGTCATAGATGATTTCCCTGAGGGTCATGCCCATCGGGACTTCAACCAGACCGACGTTGTTGACTTTGCCGGCGAGGGCAAAGACCTTGGTGCCCTTGCTCTTGGCAGTACCGACGGAGGAGAACCATTCGGCACCCTTGAGGAAGATGACCGGGACATTGGCCAGCGTCTCGACATTGTTGACGATGGTCGGCTTCTGCCACAGGCCTTTTTCGGCCGGGAACGGCGGTTTGTTGGTCGGCTCGCCGCGCTGGCCTTCGATCGATTTGATCAGAGAGGTTTCTTCGCCGCAGACGAAGGCGCCGGCGCCGAAGCGCAGCTGGATGTCAAAGTCGAAACCGGAATCAAAGAGGTCTTTGCCGAGGAGGCCATAGTCGTAAGCCTGCTTGATGGCGATTTCGAGGCGCTTGATGGCCAGCGGGTATTCAGCACGGATGTAGATGTAGCCCTTGGTGGCACCAATGGCATAGCCAGCGATGGCCATGGCTTCGAGCACACTGTGCGGGTCGCCTTCGAGGATGGAGCGGTCCATGAACGCACCCGGGTCACCTTCGTCAGCGTTGCAGATGACATATTTCTGGTCCGCGGAATAACGGCTGGCGAAATCCCACTTCATGCCGGTGGGGAAACCGCCGCCGCCTCTGCCCCTCAGGCCGCTCAGCTTGACGGTATCGACAACCTGGGCCGGAGTCATGTCGGTTAGGATCTTGCCCAGGGCCTGGTAGCCGTCGGCAGCGATGTATTCGTCAATGTTTTCCGGATCGATGGCACCACAGTTGCGCAGAGCGATGCGGAGCTGCTTCTTGTAGAAGGGCATGTCCTTGTGTTCGCTGATGCGCTGCTCGAAGGTCGGTTCGACATACAGCAGACGGTCAACGGTACGGCCTTTGATGCAGTGTTCGTTGACAATCTCCTGGGTATCTTCCGGCTTGACTTCGACATAGAGGATATTATCCGGGTGGATCTTGACGATCGGGCCTTTTTCGCAGAAACCGAAGCAACCGGTCGCAACGACCTGGACTTCCTCGGCCAATCCGGCGGCCTTGATCTGTTTTTTGAAATTCTCGACAATCTTCATGCTGTCTGACGAGACACAGCCTGTGCCACCGCAAACCAGCACGTGCATTCTAAACTTGCTCATTCGCATTCCTCCCAAAAGATTTCGGACTGGTAAGTCGCCGCTCAGGCCTTTTCAAAAGGCTGGCCGATGATCAGGTTTTCGACGAGTTCGCCATTCTTGAGGTGTTTTTCGACGATTTCGACACCCTTGTCGGCGGAAACATAGCCATAGAGGATGGAGGCCTGTCCAGGGATCTGGACTTCAACC
The DNA here is from genome assembly GCA_002419365.1 of Mageeibacillus sp. UBA5734. GTDB lineage: Bacteria > Bacillota > Clostridia > Saccharofermentanales > UBA5734 > UBA5734. Next base: position 16,695 of record DIGA01000072.1, read on the forward strand.
GTCGGTTCGGCGTAACAGGAACCCATGCAACCGGCGGTGACGAACTTGATGTTCTCGAGTCCGAGCTCGGAAGCTTTGCTGGCCATGGCGTTGAAGGTTTCACGGGCACCGGCGGCGATGCCGCAGGTTGCCATGCCGATGATGACTTTGGTGACACCTTCGCTTTCATTGCGGACGTTCATGTTGGTCTTGAGCTGTTCTTTGATTGCCTTGAGTTCTTCCAAGGATTTCATCTTGGCCATAGTATCAAACCTTTCTCCTTTGCGTTAAGGTCAGGCTTCCTCGCCCTTGTATTCGTTGAGGATGTTGTCGACTTGTTCGAGCTTGACACGGCCATAGACCTTGCCATTGACCATGACGACGGGGGCCAGGCCGCAGGCACCGACGCAGCGCAGGGCGTCGAGAGTGAATTTGCCGTCCGGGGTCGTTTCGCCGGACTTGATTTTGAGCTTGTCCTGGAGATCCTTGAGGATTTCCTCGGCTCCGCGGACGAAACAGGCTGTGCCCATGCAAACGTTGATGACATACTCACCACGTGGCGTTTCCGTGAAATAGGAATAGAATGTGACAACGCCGTTGACCTTGGCAGCTGGGATGTCGAGTTTGCGCGCAACGTGGAGCTGGATTTCCTTCGGCAGGTATCCGAAAATCTCCTGGGTCTTGTGCAAAACTGTGATCAACGAGCCTTCTTTTTCTTCGAGTCCATCGATGAATGTATCCAGTTCGACGAACTTCTCGTGCAGTAATTCATTTGTGCACATGAATAAGCTGACCTCCTCTGTTTTCCAAGCGGGAGGAAACCCCCGCTTTTGGTAACCTATGTTCCAATAACACCCATTTAATCATACTTTTTTATGCAAATAAAGAGTTCTGCAGGGTCATTTTTGCGCATTTTGTCATTTTACATAACAAAAAGTTGCTCAATTCCGCAAACGTTATCGAATTCTGCCATAAACAGGGGCAAACGTTTACAAAAACGCGGTCCCAAATCATTCGGAATCGTTTTCGATAGCCCATTTTCAGATCTAATAGCTTACTGTTTAGTAAATTTCCTGGCGGCGATGCATCAGCAGCGGCAATTCGCGGCGGACCTTTTCCACCAGGCCAAGGTCGATGGTCTCCAGGAAGCTGCCAGGCGTCTGGCCCAGCTGGCGGATGATATTGCCCCAGGGTCCGGCCAGGATGGAATGACCCCAGGACTGGTAGGAGGCATCTGGATTGCGGGCAGGGGCGCAGCCCAGGGTGAAAATCTGGTTATCGATCGCCCGGCTTCTGAATAACACCTCCCAATGGGCCGGTCCGGTCGTCTGGTTGAATGCGCCGGGGACCAGGATCAGTTTCGCCCCATCGAGGACCATCCGGCGCGCCAGTTCAGGAAAACGGAAATCATAACAGATACAAAGGCCGATCCGGCCAAATTCGGTGTCAAAGACGGTTGCTGCCTGACCGGCTGCGAGGGTGTCGGACTCTTTAAAATACTGGCCCCCTTTGATGTCGATATCGAACAGATGTGCTTTACGGTGACAGGTGACGGGATGGCCTGTGCGGTCAAAGACAAAAGACGTGTTATAGACCAGGCCGGTTGCATCTCGCTCAGGAATCGAGCCGGCCACGAGCCAGACCTGGTGCCGGGCAGCCAGGTCAGACAGCTGCTTCAAAGCCGGCCCGTCGGCGGGCTCGGCATAGGTGTGGAACAGATCGGTCTGGTAGGGGCACAGGAACATCTCTGGCAGGACGATCAAATCCGCTCCCTGTCTGGCAAGTCGCGCGATGGCGCGGGCGGCTGTCCTGAGATTCTGGACCTTGTCGTCTGAGACTTTCATCTGGACGGCAGCAAGCTTGAGTTCCATGTTGCAGGTCTCCCTTTAGCCGCCAAACAGGCGGGCAATCGGACCGATGACCGTGCTAAGATCTTGGATCGACTGGTTGAGCGTCTCGATGTCGATGCTGTCGATCTTGGCTGTGGCCTGGCCCAGGCTTTCCTGGCTCGATTCGACCAGGGTGTTGATATTCTCGACCATGCCGGTCCAGTCCGCCCTGGCCAGATCTGCCGTCACGGTCTCGATGTGCTCGATCGTGCGGTTGACCTTGTTGAAGGTGGACCCAAGTACCACAGCCAGGAGCACCAGGGCGATGGCCAGGAACAGGGACAGGAACCGAAACAGGCGCAACTGCTTTTTCATCAGCGTCAGCTGCTCAGCGTTCTGGCGCTGGATTTCGGACAAGGTGTCGGTCAGGATCTGGGCCGGGATATTCGGATCAGGCAGATGGGTATCGGATTCACCAGTCATGCTTCAACCTCTCTCAATCAGGCTTCTACGGGCGCAGCTTCTTCAGGATCCTGGGCTGGACAAACCACTGCAGCTGGCCTTGCCCTTTCCAGATGGCCTGGCCATTACCCAGCGGATCCCAGGTAAAAGGATCGAAATCGAAACAGGCGGCGGCGCCTTTCTTAAAAGGCAGCAGGCAGCCGCAGAGCCGCTGGCTCCAGTGACCCCAGTGGGGTTCGTGTCCGACCAGGACCAGGCTGGTTCCCGGATCGAGCGTCTTGGCTGCCTGGACGAAGCCGGGCCAGTCCCCTGTGGCGATGAATTCGTGCTGGGACAAGTCGTCTGGCATTGCACGCTCGCGCAAGTCCAGGCTGTCTCGGAGAATTTCTGCTGTCTCGCGGGCCCGGACCAGAGGACTGGTCCAGATGACCAGCTGCTTCTTGTCGTCCAAGAGCAGGCTAAGCTGGGGCAGCGCGCGGGCCAGTTTCTTTTTGCCGTCAACGGTCAGGCGGCGGGCAGCATCTTCAGCTGGATCGTCTGGGTGGGTTGCATCTTCCGCTTCACCATGACGGAGCAAGATCAGGTCCATTCAATCACCCTCCCATCCGGTCTGTTTGATGAACATGGACAATCCTCCGGTTTTACATTCATTTGTCATCAGTCTGTACCATGGAACGGTACCGTTCGCGCGCGATTAACGGTAAAATTAACTCATAGGAGGAACGAAGCAGCATGGCACACAACCGGACGGGTGCACTTTTTTCCATCAGCAGGGCGGCCATTCGCTGGCGCTATCCCTACCGCTTCGTGTTGCCTGACCAGCGGCCCGAACCTGCCGTTTATGTGGTTCATCACCAGAACCTCAAAGGACCCCTCCTGGGCATGGCCTGGTTCCCGGTCGCAGTGCGCCCGTGGGTGCTGAACGTTTTTTTCAGCCAGCGAGCATGCTTTGACCAGTACTACCATTATACCTTCACCCAGCGTCTAAAAATACCCAAAATTCTGGCAGCCAGCCTGGCCTGGCCACTTTCTTTTTTCATTTCCAGCCTGATGCGCTCGATGCGGGCCATACCGGTCCACCGCGATTCCGCTGCAGTGATCACGACCTTCCGGGAAAGCCTCAGGGCGCTTGTATCCGGCGAGAGTCTCTTGCTCGCCCCCGACATCGATTACGCCGATGACCGGGCGGAGGTTGGTGACCTGTATGACGGGTTTCTCGATCTGGAACGCTTTTACCAGCGCAAAACCGGCCATCATCTCCCCTTTATTCCATTACAGCTCGATCACTCAAACCGGCAGATCGTCAGCGGGAAACCGTTGTATTTTCCTGATACCATTCCATTCCAGAAGGCCAAGCCCGTCCTGTACCAGAGGCTGAAAGACAGTCTGTGACAGGCGGGGAGCGCGCAAAAAGCCTGGCATAACTTGCAGCAACACGACAGCTGCAAGCACTCAAGGAGGGATCATCATGGAACAAGCTGATCGTTTCCGGATTCCGGTGGCTAAACTCAGAAGGGTCTGTGACCTGGACACTGAGCTCGATTTTTGCACCTCGAGTGCAGATGTGCCCGGACTGGAAGGAGTGATCGGCCAAGACCGGGCTGTGCGTTCGATGCAATTCGGCTTGGCGATGGACGCCCCAGGATACAATATTTTTGTCTCCGGCCAGCCCGGGACAGGCAAGACGACTTATGTCAATGCCAGCGTCACCCAGGCTGCTGCGGACGGTCCGGTACCGGATGACTGGTGTTATGTCAATAATTTCGCCGATATCGAAAGCCCGGTTGCCATCTCGCTGCCAGCCGGCCAGGGCCGGCAGTTCCAGAAGGACATGGATGAGCTGGTACGCGAGTTGCGTGCTGCCATGCCGAAAGCATTCGAGAGCAGTGATTATGAACAAAAGAAAAAGACTCTGGAAACGACCTTCCAGAATCACATGCAAGAGCGACTCAACGCCTTGCAAAAACAGGCCAGCGAGGTCCGTTTCCTGTTCCGCCAGGCTGGCGGCAAGTTGATGATCATGCCCTTGAAGGATGACAAGCCTTTTTCGAACCAGGAATTTGCCGAGCTTCCGGATGAGCAGCGCCAGGCCCTCGAGGCGACCGGTCACCAGCTGGAGGGCATCCTGGAGGAGATTTTGCGCGAAGGCAAATCCTTGGAGAAGCAGACAGCTGAGAAAATCATCGATCTCGAAAAGCAAATCGCCCGGGCTGCTGCCACGCCATCGTTTGAGCGTTTGCGTGAAAAATATGCAGGACATGCCAAGGTTCTGGCCTACCTCGAGGCCGTACGCAAGGATATCGAGGACAACCGGGAGTTGTTTTTGGAGTCAGAGACGGAAGAAGCTGAGGAAGGCTCTGAATCCGGTGGCGAGGAAGAACTGGTTGACCTGTCTCTGATCACCGGATCTGGCAACGGCGAAGAATTCACCCGCTACAAGGTCAATTTATTCATCAGCCATGACAATGCAACGGGCTCTCCTGTCATCATCGAGACCAATCCCAACTATTACAACTTGTTTGGCAAGGTCGAATACAAGAACCAGCTGATGTCCGTCTCCACCGATTTCACCATGGTCAAGCCCGGGGCAATCCATCGCGCCAATGGCGGCTACCTGATCCTGCAGGCCCGGGATGCCCTGATCGAGCCCCTGGTCTGGGAGCAGCTCAAACGAACTTTGAAATACCGCCAGGCGGTGATCGAAAACATCGGCGAGCAATACCGCAACATTCCGACCTCCACATTACGCATGGAGCCAATCCCATTGAAGCTCAAGGTCATCCTGATCGGCAGCCCCCTCTTCTACCTGGTCCTGACCTCGGATGAGGATTTCGCCAAGCTGTTCAAGGTCAAGGTCGATTTCGATGTCGAAATGGCTCGTTCGCGGGAAAATCTCTGCAAATATGTCTCGTTTGTCAGTTCACTCTGCAAGCGCGAAAAGCTCCAGCACCTGGACCGGACTGCGCTGGCCCAGATCATCGAATACGGTTCGCGCCTGGCTGGCGACCAGACGAAGCTTTCGACTCGCTTCAATGAGGTCGGCGAGATCATCTACGAAGCGAGTGCGCTTGCTGTTGCAGCTGGCTCTGACCTGGTCTCTGCATCCCATGTTGATGAAGCGATCCGCCAGAGGCATTTCCGCCGGAGCCGGGTTGAGGAAAAGGTCCAGGAGATGATCCTGACCGGCAAACTTCTGATCGACACCGCGGGCGAGCGGATCGGCCAGGTCAACGGGTTATCCGTCGTTGAGCTGGGAAATTTCGCGTTTGGCCAGCCCTCGCGGATCACAGCGGTCACGTTCATGGGCAAAGATGGTATCATCGCGATCGAGCGCGAGACGGAGATGAGCGGCAGCATCCACAGCAAAGGGGTGCTGACCCTGTCCGGTTACCTAGGGCTAAAATTCGCCCAGGACAAGCCCCTCTCCCTCACGGCCCAGATCACCTTTGAACAAAATTACGGCGGCATCGAAGGTGACAGTGCCTCCAGTGCCGAGCTCTATGCGATTCTCTCCAGCCTGGCCGACGCCCCCATCCGCCAGTCCCTGGCTGTCACGGGCTCAGTCAACCAATACGGCGAAATCCAGCCGATCGGTGGTGTCACTGAGAAAATCGAGGGCTTTTTTGACATCTGTGTCGCCAAAGGCCTGACCGGCGACCAGGGCGTCCTCATCCCGCACAGCAACATCGACAACCTGATGCTCAAAGATGAGGTCCTGGACGCCGTCCGCGCCAGGCGCTTCCACCTCTACGCCGTCCAGACCATCGAAGACGGTATCGAAATCCTAACCGGCCTCCCCGCCGGTCCGAAAGACCCAACCGGCACCTTCCCCGAAAACAGCATCTTCGCCCGCGCCAACCAGAAACTGCAAACCTTCCATCAAGCGCAACAAGGGGACAAGGATTAAAATTTGCCGAATTTGGGACCACGTCCCAAATTCGGCACCGCTTCTGGAGGTGGTTGCTATCAGGGCGTTTATCGGTCTTGAACTGGGTGATCAGCAAAAATCTGAGATTGCATGGATAATCAATGTATTGCATAAGGATGCACGGAAGGGGCGTTGGAAACGCGAGGAGAATCTGCATTTGACTTTGAAGTTTCTGGCGGAGGTCAGCGAGGATCAGCTGGCATCGATCGATGCAGTGATGATCAGCCTGGCCCAGCAACAGACACCGTTCCGGCTTGAGTTCACCGGGCTCGGCCAGTTTCGCGGCCGCGACTCGATCCGGGTCGTCTGGATCGGGCTGGCAGGTGATCTCGAGCCCCTGGGCCAGCTACAGGGGCAGATTGAGCAGGGTCTGGTTCCAGTCGGATTTGCCGCCGAATCCCGGCCCTATTCCCCACATGTGACACTTGGCCAGGACGTCGTTTTCACCCAGGATTTCCGGGAGATCGGACACATGCTCGGACCCATTGCCATCACACCCGTCTCAATCGATCATTTGACGTTGTTCAAAAGCGAACAGGTCGAAGGCCGCCGTGTCTATACCCCGATCCGCCGCTATGCATTTCACTCATCATAAAAGGAGCGTACACCATGGAAACTCAAACAAGACGTGTCCCCACCAAGTTGCTGGTCCTGGCCGCCTATCTGGTCATGATCCTGGTCAATGCCCTGGCCAATATCCTGCCGATCAATGGGATCACGACCGATGAAGTGTCGGATTCGTACCCGAATCTGTTCGCTCCAGCCGGACTGACATTCGCCATCTGGGGTGTGATCTATCTGGCGCTGGCGGGCTATGTCCTCTACCAGTTCGGGCTGATCCAGAAAGCTAAAACGAACGTCCAGATCGCCAGCGACCAGAAGATCCGCCTGCTCTTCATTGTCTCTTCGCTCGCCAATTCTGTCTGGATCTTCGCCTGGCACTTCCGACTGATCCCGCTGACACTGGTGTTGATGCTCGTTCTCCTGATCAGTCTGGCCGCCATCAATCTGATTACACGAAAACAGGACTCCGAGGCGGGTGGAAAATTTTTCGTCCAGATGCCTTTTGCAATCTATTTCGGCTGGATCACCGTGGCGACGATCGCCAATATCACGACCTTGCTGGTCGACATCCAGTGGACTGGCGCCGGGCTAAGCGAANNCTGGCCGGGCTTTTGATCGGCTGGATCACGACGGTTTTCCTCAAAAGCACCGCCTATGGTCTGGTCCTGATCTGGGCCTATGCCGGCATCCTGCTCAAGCATCTCTCGGCCAGCGGTTTTGCCGGGCAGTACACGTGGGTTATCGTGACAGTGATTGGGTGTCTGGTGTTGTTTGTGATTGCACTGATTGTGGTGGTGGTGAGGGGACGACAAAAGTTGAGAAAAATGACTGTACACAGATAATTCCTCTCCCACTGGTAAGACATCAGATATAGATTATAGGATATATCCAGAAGTAAAAACGCAACGGTTGGAATCGTCCCTTCAACCGTTGCGTTTGTTTATGGTTTCAATACGCAGCCTGTCAATAGCTATTTATCCGTAATCAATCATCAAATGCAAAATCAGGGCGACATAAAACCGACATACTGTGTCACAGCTCCCAAAGCAATCTGACTGTGACCAAAAGTTGTCGGATGAGGGTCACATGACAGGAAAAACGGCAAAAAATCAGCTGGATCGTTCGGGTCAAACCCATTAATACTGGTCATGGCAATAGCCGCGGGAATATTAAAAACAACTGGTGCTGTGTACCATGCTGCACCCCCACTTGAAATGTAACCATCGTAAGCAGAATCCAGCTCAACAATCGTATTAACATCCACAATCCCATAGTGGTATTCACTTTGGTTATCAGAGATCACTTGATTGACCTGATCAACATAGCTGTCAAGAAGATTGTAAAGAGGTGCAATCTCATCTTTGCTGATTAGCGACAATTTAAGTGGATTATAAACAGTATTGACAATCACAATTGCATCAGGATTGTCCCGACGGATCTTACTGATGACCAACGGCCATTTCCTGGCAAACATTGCGCTGCCTTCCATCCAGGCTTGGTTAAGTGCATACGCTTCCGGGGTCGGAGCCATCAAACTCATAAAGCGCGTTTCTGGCGTGATAAAATCCCCATCAATCCAATCAGCTTGCATGCGGACAGCCAGCTCATGAATCATGTCCTCGCCATCCAAATCCGAATAATCCTCCGGGTTGATACCAAATAAGCCAACCAATGTGTCAATGGCAGGTCCAAGCAAATGATTGCTGCCGATGCTGATTGTGATTACCCCGGCATCTTTTACCATTTTGTGATTTTTGCCGATCACACCAAGCAAATCCAGTGTCGTGTCACCGGGGTAACTTAAGTTGTCTCCATCATCATGCCTATACCCCAAATCCATTAGCATTTCATCATAAAACATCTGCGTATAGCCACCCGCACCACTCAAGTCCGTCAGCCCATAACTGATCGAATCCCCCAGCGCCAGATACAGCGGCGGAACGACCACCTCGGCGACCGTCTCTTCCGCCTGGACCGAGGCAGGCAGCAACATCAGCAGGAGCACCAGTGATAACAGCAAAGCCAGCTTTTTCTTCGCATTCATCCACACATCACACTCCTTTTCCTTGGACCCAGAGTCCATTGACCTCGGGCCGGTGCAATAAAAAACCGGCCAATTTGGCCGGTTACGCTATCTGCTCCATACATCCCAAGCGTCCAGATACAGGGTGTACTTCAACGCCGCCAAAGCTTATATTAGATACTTCTATCATAGCACGCCAGAAAATGGTTATGCACCATCATTTCTGTCAACGAAAAAATGTCGTGTGTACTCCGCCATGCATTCTGCAAGCAAAGCAGCATATTGATGGTATCAGCAACGTTCAAAACTCTAGTCAACGATTGAATGAGGGAGTGTTTCATCCTTGCCACCAACCAAACGTGTTTTCCTCATCGTCCACGACAGTTTCGGAATCGACGAAATGTCAGACGCCGCACACTATGACGACGAAACACGGGCAGATGGCGAGTCCTTGTTTTGAACGCTCAACCATATGGAAAATGAAGGCCATCGCTGGTTGGCAGGATACTATCGCAAATTCGACAATAAATTTACTCACCCGTCGCATCCG
>DIGA01000067.1 GCA_002419365.1 Mageeibacillus sp. UBA5734
TGATCGAAAAGCGCACTTCTTCGATCGCCGGTACGCCGCCCTTGGCCACATACGAGGGGTGGATCTTGCGGGTAAATGGCAAGGCGAACACCTGGTCCAGCTCCGGGGTCGACAGAGGGGGCTGGGGTGGATTCTGGACCAGGTAGCGGTCACTGTGGCGCTGGACTAGGGTTTTGCCATCGACCGGAGCCTGTTCGTGGTATTGCAACCGGAAAGCTGCGGCATAGAGCCATTTGTCCTGGCTGACTTCGTTGAAGCCTGGCAGCAGGATGTAGGCCGCATTTTCCGGAAAAGGACGCTGCAGCAATATTTTCCGGTTCTGGCCCAGGCCGGCAAACGAAAATCCGGATCCGGCTTCGATAAAATCCCTCAAATCGGACGGCAGGCGATCTGGCCGGGCCAGCACACAGGTGCCGGCGATTTTATTGATCTTGTGAATCGGCACGCCTTTTTCCAATAATCGGGCGATCTGGAGAATGGCGCGTTCACCCATGCCGTAAACCAGAAGATCTGCCTGGGTATCCTGCAGGATGGTGCGGCGAACGGTATGGTCCCAGTAATCGTAATGGGCAAACCGTCTCAGGCTGGCTTCGACGCCGCCGATGATCAGCGGGATATCCCCAAGCTGGTCACGCACCAGGTTGCAGTAGCGGATCAGGGCCCGGTCAGGCCTTAAGCCCCCCTGGCCGCCGGGAGCATACCGATCATCCGAGCGCGGTTTCCTGGCCGCTGTGTAATTGTTGACCATCGAGTCAACGACACCAGAGGAAACCAGGGTGGCCAGGCGGGGCTTGCCAAAAGTCAACAGAGCCTGGGGATCGCCGAGCACAGGCTGGGCAATGATGCCGATCCGGAAGCCCTCCTGCTCGAGCAGGCGGGCGATCAGCGCAGCACCAAAGCTGGGATGGTCTACATAGGCATCGCCAGTGATAAACAGAAAATCGATTTCATCCCAGCCACGCTCGAGCATGTCTGGCCGGGTCAAAGGGATCAGGGGGGTCATATCAAGTCCTCGTCAGACGCAACGGTCTGAGCTTTCATTTGCATTTCCATCAGCTGGTTCAGGGTGATCAAGACTTTTCTTGGCTTGCTGCCTTCAAAACCGCCAATATAGCCGAGTTCGTGCATGCGGTCGATCAGCCGGGCGGCACGGGGGTAGCCGACGGTCATCCGGCGTTGCAACAGGGAAACGGAGGCGTATCCAGTTTCGACGCAGATCTGCAGGGCTTGGGGCAGGAGCTCGTCGCTGTCCCCTTCGTCCTTGTCTTTGTCTTTATCTTTGCGTCCGTTCGAGACAGCGGCTGTCGAGATGGCGTCGGCAACTTTCTGGTCATAACTCGACTGGTGCAGGCTCTTGATGTGGCCAATGATCCGTTCGACTTCTGCATCGGTGATGAAGGCACCCTGGCCGCGGATCGGTTTGGCTGCACTTTGCGGATAATAGAGCATGTCACCCTTGCCCAGGAGCTTTTCCGCCCCGGCCATGTCCAGAATCGTCCGGGAGTCGACTTGCGACGCGACCGCAAAAGCGATGCGCGACGGAATGTTGGCCTTGATGACGCCGGTGATGACATCGACCGAAGGCCGCTGGGTGGCGATGATCAGGTGGATGCCAGCCGCCCGGGCCATGGCCGTCAGGCGGGCGATAGCGTCTTCGACCTCGGTCGGAGTTGTCGCCATCAGGTCGGACAATTCATCGATGACCAGGAGGATCAGGGGCAACTTCTCCTCTTCCTCCTCGTCACCTTCCAGGCCAAATCCAACCGAAGCATTATAAGAGCTGATGTCACGCACCGATTTTTCGGCAAACAAGCTGTAGCGGCGGACCATTTCATTAACCGCCCATTGCAGGGTGCCAGCGGCCTTTTTCGGATCGGTCACGACCGGATGGATCAGATGCGGGATACCGTTGTATATGTTCAGTTCGACGACCTTGGGGTCGATCATCAGCATTTTGACTTCATCCGGCGACGCTTTGAACAGAATGCTCATCAGGATCGAATTGATGCAGACCGATTTACCGGATCCTGTGGCACCAGCGATCAGCATGTGCGGCATGCGCGTCAAGTCGCACAGCAACGGATTACCCTGGATATCGCGGCCGATCGCTGCCGTCAGCGGCGATTTAGCCTCATGGAACTCACGCGAATCGATCAAGCTGCGGAGGAGCACCGGCATGGTTTCCTTGTTGGGGATTTCGATGCCGATCGCAGCTTTGCCCGGGATTGGAGCTTCAATGCGCACACCCATGGCCGCCAGGTTAAGAGCGATGTCATCCGCCAGATTGACAATCTTGCTGACCTTGACGCCGGGACCAGGTGACAATTCGAACCGGGTGATCGTCGGTCCGGTCGTGAAGTTGATGACTTTGGCTGTGACTCCAAAGCTCTCCAGCGTTTTTTCCAGCTTGTGACCCAAAGCCTGAATCGAGTGTTGCGTGTTGTTAATAGCCTGCTTCAAATGATCTTCGCGCAACAACGTAAGCGGCGGCGGTTCATAGGGCACGACCAGACGCAGCTGGCCATCCGGTCCGACAGCAGCCTGGCGTTTGACCGGGGCATGGACTTGGGGAATCACCGGTGCTTCCGGGTTTGTCCGATCCGTCCAGTGAGACCGGTCCAGTGCTGGTTCAACTTGCTTGGGTGCTTCTGGTATTTTGAATCCAGGCGTTACTTGTACCGTTTCAGTGTTCGCTGGTGTCGGCAGAGGCGCCAGTGGTGCAGGCTGTACAGATTGAGGCTGCTCTGGCTGGATCGCTTTCGCAGCAGGGTCGTTTTCGGCTGGCGAAATCGTCAGGAAGCCATTTTTATCCTTTTGGATCGTGAAGGGCAATTTGGCTTCCGTCACAAACTGGGCGACTTTGGCTTCATCTTCCGAAAAACCAGCGAAAGCAGCAGCTGCAGAACCGACTGTATTGGTAAAACCTCCCGCAGCTGGATTTTCCAGGTGGCTTTCCTCAGCGGATCTGGCAGCGGTGCGCCGTTGCCAGAAATCCTGCCAGCCCTGCAGCAGTGAACGTCGTGTTTCTTCAGATGTCCGGGGCGAAAGTTCGATGTTGTATGAATCTTTTGCGCGCACAGGGTGGATCTGGTCCAGATCCTCACGCACCCGGGCCTGGTCAAGTCCCTGGCGGATCGCCTGGTCCATTTTGGTGCCAGTCCGTTTGATCACATCTGCCGTTGACTGGGCTGTCTGGGTGTAGGACACATTGAAGATCAGGACCACGAAGGCCATGACCAAGGCTATGGTCAGAATCAGGGCACCGACAGGACCGGCAATTGCGAGCATGGACTGGGCCAGGATGCCGCTGGCAAGTCCGCCGGTCAGGACCAGACCTTCACCAGCCAGTGAAGCATCGATCCCGGAGTGCCACAATTCAGCCAACGCTTTTAATGCGCTGGTCTCGCCTTCACCCGTGGCAAAACGACCTTGCAGCACCAGCTGGTCAACCGTCACCAGATGCAGGACGGCTGTCACTGCCAGGACCAAACCAACCACAAAGGTCATCCGGTAATTAGCCTTGCGCTGGTTTTTGCCCAGCAGGAATTCGATTGCAAAAAACAACAACAGCGGCGGCAGCAAATACGCTGCTACACCAAATAAACCGTGGCCCAGATCATACAGCAAATGACCCAGCCAGCCAGTCTTGGCAGCAGGCCAGTAATAGGCAGCTCCAAATAGGACCGCTACTGCCAGAAGTACAACCGCTGTGACTTCCTTGTGATGATTGACCGGTTTCCGGTTGGCCAAGGATCAGGTCTCCTTCCGTTGCATAAGGACACGCTGGGCCCTTAAAAGGCCTACGACTGTCTTGGCATCACGGATCTCGCCCCGGTCCACCATGTCCAGGGCTTCGGCGAGAGGGTAAGGATGGACACTCAGGAATTCCCCGTCATCGAGATTGCTCTGACCGTAGGCCAGTCCAGTCGCCAAATAAATGGAAAGGGTTTCACTGCAATAGCCTGGCGAGGGGTAGACGGTAGCCAGCCACTCGATGGACTGGGCAGTCATGCCGGTTTCCTCTGTCAGCTCTCGTGTGGCGCAGGCCAGGGGATCTTCTCCTGGTTCCAGTTTTCCCGCCGGCAATTCCAGCAGTTCCATGTCATACGGTTTGCGAAATTGACGGACCAGATAGACATGCTCCTGGTCGTCGATGGCGACCACACAGGCTCCACCGGAATGGCGCACGATTTCTCGTTTAGCCAGGCGGCCATCGGGCAGGCGGACCTCATGAACCTCGACCTGGAAAACCCGGCCGGTGAATTTCTGGTCCATACCTGTTGTCTCTTCGTGGAAATTTTGTTCGAAATCAGGCATTGTTGGTTCCTCTGTTTTTAATCTCAGCAACGGCCAGTTTATCGCAGCGATTGTTGTAGACATTGTCCGAATGGCCCTTGACCTTGATCCATTCAACCGTGTGCGGTTGGGCTGCATCGAGCAGGGCCCGCCAGAGATCCGGGTTGCTGACTGGATCATTGGCCGCATTGCGCCAGCCATTTCTTTGCCAGTTCCTGATCCAGCCCTGGTTGAAGGCAGAGACCAGATAGGCACTGTCGCTGTACAGTCTGACTTGGCAAGGCTTGTTCAGTTTTTTCAAAGCCTCGATGGCTGCTGTCAGTTCCATCCGGTTATTGGTGGTGGCCGCTTCCCCCCCGGATATTTCCTTTTCGACTCCCCCGGCGATCAGGATCGCTGCCCAGCCGCCGGGTCCAGGATTGCCGGAGCAGGCACCATCGGTGTAGATCTCAACCTGCGGCATGCTCAAGCTTTCGGTCCCCGGCCCAGTTCACGTGAACGCTCGGTCGCGGCGGTGACCGCCTCGATCAGACTCGAACGCAGGCCGTTTTTCTCCAGGGTCGCAACCGCTTCGATCGTGGTACCACCCGGAGAACAGACCTGGTCCTTGAGCACCCCTGGATGCTTGCCCGTAGCCAGCACCAGCTTGGCTGAGCCATAGACCGTCTGGGCAGCCATTTGCAGGGCCATGTCGCGCGGCAAACCCATGCGCACACCACCATCGGCCAGCGCTTCGATCATCAGCATGACGTAGGCGGGTCCGCTGCCAGACAGGCCTGTCACCGCGTCCATCGCTGTTTCCGGCACTTTGAAGACGAGACCACTGGATTCTAAAAGATTCATGGTCCAGGCTTGCAGTTCTTCACTGGCCTGGTCGAAACAGGCTGCGCTGACGCCGCTGTGGACCATGGCCGGCGTATTCGGCATAACCCTGGCCAGGGCGACGGATGGGCCAGCCCAGCTGCGCAGCTGAGTCAGTGTGACGCCGGCAGCGATCGATATGAGGAGTGCGTCTGCCCTCAAGTCCCCAGCCAGATCCTCCAGAACGATTTTCATGACTTGTGGTTTGACAGCCAGAAGCACCGCATCTGCGGCGTTTACGGCTTCCCGGCCGGAAAGAGCCACCTCACAGCCAAATGTCTCAGCCAATGCCTGGGCCTTTTCGGCCTGGGCATCATACAAAACAACCGAATCGGCAGGAATGGCCGCCTGGCTGATCATGGCATGGACCAAGGCCTGGCCCATCTGTCCGGTACCGATGACTGCTAATTTCATAGGAGATCCTCCTGTTTTTTGACATCACATCAAGACCCGCTTTTGTGAGCGGTAACAGCCAAATGATACCATTCATCCACATGGAGTGGCAATAAAGACCCTATGCCATCGAACGGGCAGCGACCCGCAAAATTGTGCATCTCGGAGTCCCTGAATTGGCTCTTGATCTAATTCCGTGAAAAGTGGTGCAGAAATATGGTATGTGACCACCCTTCGCGCGACCCACTTGTTTTTTAATAAACATTTCACGGTAATAAGCAAAGAACTCCTGATTTTTCCAGATTGACAGCATCCGGCGGCAATGCTATGATTGTCTTCGCGCTTAGGGGAGTGGCTCAACGGTAGAGCAGCGGTCTCCAAAACCGCGGGTTGCGTGTTCGAATCGCGTCTCCCCTGCCAAGTATAAAACCCGGAAATGCCTGCGGCTGTAGGCTCTCCGGGTTTTTATTTTAATCATATATCTATTAATCGGTATATCAATATGCACTTTAGTGGCCATTTGGTGGCCATTTACTATTACAACAGAGCATGATAGATGAAGTCATCCTGCGGTTTTGATCATAATGGAGCAATACGAAATATATCACTACGAATGCTCCTGTTTCTTAATATTACCGGCATTGAATCCTCCATCCGTTGCGGCGGAAACTGTTTCGACGGTTTGAAAAGAGCTGGTTTAGTTATTTACGATCGTGGCTAATCGCATGATGCAAGCAATGCACCAGAATGCAGCTTATCGATATTTGAATCAACCGTACTGATTATTTTGATTAAACGTCCGATATACCTCCATCGCCAGCAGATCAATTATCTTACTGCGGAAGTCGTCCTCGGTCAGGATCCGGGTGTAAAACGCCTGGTTCTTGTCAAATTCCTTGATCACATTTTCCGTGAAGGCGGGTTCGAAGGCCAGCCGGAAGGTCTCGAGCGGATTGGCGCGTGCTTTCACTTCGAGGCTCTTATCCAGTTTGAGGCTGGTGACGATCTGCTCGACGGCCAGCCGTTCGGTGTCGGCAAACTCGGTGCCGTACCGTTGATTGAGCCGGTCGATAATCACACTCAGGGGATCTTTCTCCGGCTGCTGCGGGGGTCCTCCCTCAGCGATATTGATGACGACACCCTCGGATGCTCCATACTCGCCAGACCGCAATGAGTCCTTATCCAGCTTGTAATACTGCAGGACAACCTTGTCGGTCAGATCAATCGGTTTGGGATCCTCAACTTCGAGCTTTTTCAGCAGGAAGCGTAGGAAGATCTGCAGGCGATGCAGCTCGGTATCGACAAACGGCGCGACCTGGATGATCAGGTTGTAGAAATTGATGAAGTGATTGATCAGGCTTCTGAATTCGATCAGCTCATCACGGGTGAAGTCCTTGGTCCGTTTGACGGCGTTATCGACGCAGTTGTTCATGATGCTCTGGTCCTGAGTCGTCGGCTGGACCTTGTAAAAGAGATTGGAGAACAGCATGACATCCGCCGGATCGACCACATGCTTGTCGCCGATCACTGCCTGTAGCTTGTAAATGTCGTTCGGCGAGATGTCCTTGGTCAGCATCGTGGTCCGGTAGAACGGCGCGAAGGATTCCTGGATGTCCTCGATCGTGTTGACGAAATCAAGGACGAAGGTGTCTTCCTTGCCGGGCATGGTCCGGTTGAGCCGGGACAAGGTCTGAACCGCCTTCACACCGGACAACTTCTTATCCACGTACATGGTATGGAGTTTCGGCTGGTCAAAACCGGTCTGGTATTTGTTGGCTACGATCAGGATACGATGGTCATCCTTGTCGAATTCCGCAGGTAGCTGAGTCTCGGCCACACCTTTGTTCATCGATGACTCGCGGTATTCCTTGTCCGTCTCCTTGTCCTTCAAAGAGCCGGAGAAGGCGACCAATGTTTTCAGGTCGGTGTATCCATGTTCCTTGATGTAGGCATCGAAGGCCAGCTTGTAGCGCACGGCATGCAAACGCGAGGTCGTAATCAGCATCGCCTTAGCCTGGCCACCGATCTTCTTCATCGTGTGACGCCGGAAATGCTCGATGATAATCTCCGTCTTCTGGGCGATGTTGTGCGGATGCAGGCTGACGAAGCGGACGATCGACCGGGTGGCCTTAGTCTTGTCAAACTCGGGGTCGTCCTCGATTTTCTTGTTGACGTTGTAATACATTTTATAAGTCAGGTACTGTTTCAGGACATCGAGGATGAAGCCTTCCTCGATCGCCTGGCGCATGCTGTAGACATGGAAAGGCCAATACTGACCGGATTCATCCGGTCGGCCAAACAAGCGCAAAGTCGTGCCCTTGGGCGTGGCAGTGAAGGCGAAAAAGCTTAGCTGGCTGGTGTCGGTGAATTGCTGCAGTTCTTCGTTGATCTTGTCTTCAACGTCCTGCTCCCTGGCCTCTTCCTGGCTGGCGATCTCGGCTGCTTCATCGAGGGTCAGTGACTCGCGCAGGGCAACCATGCTTTGGCCGGAAGTCGAGGAGTGCGCCTCATCAATGACAATGGCATAGCGCTTGCCCTTGGTCGCGGACAGGAGCGATAGGATGTAGCGGAACTTCTGGATCGTGCTGATGATGATCTTGGTGCCCTTTTCGATTTCGGCAGCCAATTGAGCTGAATCGGTGTCGATCTTGGCAACAACACCAACCTTGTGCTCAATCTGGTAGATGGCAGTTTGCAGTTGCTGGTCAAGGACTTTGCGGTCAGTGACGACAATGACGCCGTTGAAGATGACCTGGTCGGATGCATCATGGAGTGAGGCCAGGCGATGGGTCAGCCAGGTGATCGTATTTGTCTTCCCGGAACCTGCAGAATGCTGGATCAGGTAGCGCTGGCCGCAGCCTTCCTGGCGAGTGGCTTGCAGGACGGTGCGTACGGCATCGAGCTGGTGGTAGCGCGGGAAGATGATGCGCTCCTTCTTGCGGATCTCGCCATTGGCATTAGTTTCCTCTTTTTGTTCGACATAGGTGAAGTTCTGCAGGATTTCCAACAGCAGATCCTTGGCCAGTACTTGTTCCCAAATGTAGTGAGTCTTCAGCTTGCCGGGCACATCTGGATTGCCAGCGCTGTCGCCGTTGCCGCGGTTGAATGGCAGGAACGTAGTCTGCGGCCCGCTCAACCGAGTGGTCATATACGCTTCATCGGTGTCCATCGCGAAGTTGACGACCACACGCTGCTTGAACATGAAGAGTTTCTCATTGCCGCTGCGTTCGTTCTTGTATTGGGCGATCGCGTTGCGCCAAGTTTGGCCGGTGAAGGCATTTTTCAGCTCAAAGGTGATGACTGGCAGGCCATTGAGGAAAATGACCAGGTCGATTCGCTTCTCATCGGAGTAATTGAGTTCCTCGGTGACTGAGAGGATGTTCTGGCTGTAGAGCAATGCCTGGTCGGGATTCATGCCGGATGCCGGTTTGAAGTAGGCCAGGTCGAGCTTGATGCCGTAGTCCTTGATACCGTGTTTCAAGACATCGAGGGTACCCCGGCTTCGTAGGTTGATGTCGAGGTTGGCCTGGACTTTGCTGCGGTAATTGTCCTTATAGATATCTTTCAGCCGGGCTGTTGATTTGCTCTGGGTGGTTTCCAGGAAATCGAACAGGCAGTCGACATTGAGCGCCAGTTCCTTATGATAGGAATGATTGGTCGATGCGCGGTAGCCATGCTGCTCAACCAGGTAGGATTTGATCAGGCTCTGGAAGGATCGTTCCTTCAGGATATCCGGGGTGATGGACGTGATCATGAGGCACCTCCCTGCTCGATGATCTCCCAGTCGCGCAGGTCGATCTTGCCTGTTACTGCTTCGGTGATGAGGGATTGCTTGGCGGATTTGAGGAGAGAGATTTGGTAAAGATTTCTGTTGATTTGATTGTTGATTATTCCCAATTTGCGATCACTTATTTCAACAATTTCAAATTGTTCAATGATTGGTGGTGCGCACATTTTTAGCTCATTCAGTGATCCGAGTGTTAATGCTGGTTGTGCAGAGCCATTCACTATGAAATGGATAGCACCTTGAAAACGAAGAGCTAATAGTGAGTATTGAATATATTTATTACTATATTGCTCCGCGACAGATAATTTCAGTGAGTTGCCTGAAACTACTGATGGTTTATCAAGTTTTGGCAAAATACCTGACATACCGAAATTTGCCCCGATTTTTGCAATTACTATGTCGCCTTCTGTGCAAGAACTCCTTTTAATTGTATTGAAATGGCTATTTGTAATTGTTTTAAAATCTTTATTCAAGAATTCACCAGTTGAAATAAAGCCGCTCTCAACAATATAAACATCACCGTCATCAACATAGTGTTCAGATTTAAGATTTGACCCGAATGGTCCATCAACAAATGAATTTCGTTTCGAAGATTTTATATACTTTATCTTTTTCGCATTCCACTCCTTCGGAATCATTCCCAGCCACTCAACGCCGCTGTTCTTCATCTCTTCCGGCTGGCGCGGCACAAGCTGACCATCGACGATCTTGACCTTGCCGGTCACGACCTCGGAGATCAGGGATTTCTTGGCCTCCTCAAGCTTGGCGATCAGCTGTTCTTTCTTGGCGATGATCGAGTCGAACTGGGCACACTTGATGTTGAGGAAATTGGCGATTTTTCGCTGTTCCAATATCGTTGGATAGGTTAGTATAGTATCTCCAAATTCTGCGTACCTAAAATCAGTTGATCTTTCGCGAATCCCCTTAGCTAAACTCAAAATGTAGTTCTTCTGCGCCATATCTTTCAGAAGATAACCATAATATGCTTGTTCTACTGGTTTAAATGGACTGCATACGGAATATACTGGAGAACATTTCCCTGTGCTCTCAGAGATACCCATGGCACCTGCAAATGCATCCATGGCACTAATTACAAGGTCACCTTTTAAAACCCTCTGGTAGCCAATTTCTTTAATTGCAAACGTAAATCCTTCAGTACGTCTATTTTCTCTAAGTGTAACTTGACCATCACGAAATGCTGTAACTACCATATCATCTGGTTGAACGGGTCGATTTTCTTTCTTCCAAATGTACTTAGCCCGATAGACTTTCCAATCTAGCGGAACAAGTCTTCCCAGCCACTGGATCCCACTGTCCTTCATTTCATCGGCAGAGCGATACTTGATCCCGTCCATCAGCCGATCACCTGCCTGATCTCAGCCTGGATCTCTTTCTCCAATGCTTCAATTTCCTGCATGATCTCGGCAAATGGGCGCAACGGTTCATACTTATAGAAATACCGGGTGAATGGGATCTCATAGCCGATCTTGGTCTTGTCGGGGTCGATCCAGAACTCCGGCACATGTGGCTGGACCTCGCGCTCGACATAGGCCAGGATGTTGTCATTCTCCTTACGGATGTGTTGGACGGGATCGACTTCGAAGGTCGTGACATCCAATGAAAGCGGAATGGTCTCCGTATCGCGCAGGGATGTATCCGGTTCTCTATTTTTTCCTTTGAGGCAGTAATCAGCCGTTTCATCCCGTTCAGACAGGGCATTCATCATAACCTTGATCAGGTTGGCTGGCAGGTTCATGTCCTTGACCTGAGCCTTGAGATGTTTCTCAAAGGTTTCGCGGTTCTTAAAGACCCGGTTGTCTGCCAAGCGCTGCAACCGGTTGATGATCGCTTCCTGGGTGATCTTGCCAGCGTAGTAGTTCTCTAGCTGCTGCAAATCCTTCTTCTTCAGCGTCCCCTTCTCTTTCTCCAGCTCGAGCTCTGCGACCTTCTCCTCATCATAGAGGTTGGCAAAGGTCGATTCGGCATAGAGGTTCTCGATCCGCTCCGGGCTGATCTGGAAATTCAGGCGCAGCGGACGCTCGATCGTCACCTTCAGGTAGCCGAATTCCTTGTTGTCAAAGATCTTGCAGAACTCACCTTCCTGGAATGAACCATAGATGCGGGAGATCTCGGCGATGTCCTGCTCACCGATCTCATTGCGTTTGGACCCCAGGGACTTTCTCATTTTGTGATAGAAGCTGGTGGCATCGACCAACTGGACCTTGCCGGTGCGGATCGGTCCATTGAGGATGTTCTCATTCTTGCGGTTGGTCAGGATCCAGACATAGGTTGCAATCCCGGTGTTGTAAAACAGATCGGTCGGCAAGGCGACGATCCCCTCGAGGTAGTCGTTCTCGATGATCCAGCGCCGGATCTCGGACTCGCCGGAACCGGCATCACCAGTGAAGAGAGGCGAACCATTGAAGATGATTGCCATCCGCGAGCCTTTGGGATCCTGCATCATCTTCGAAAGCATGTGCTGCAGGAACAACAAGGAACCGTCCGAAGTGCGCGGCGTACCGGCACCAAAACGGCCATCGAAGCCGAGTTCACTGACCTCGCGGTCGATGAAGTCCTTGTCCTTCTTCCAATCAACACCGAACGGTGGATTCATCAGAGCAAAGCGGACGCGTTGACCTTTGTGTCCATCCTGAGTGAAGGAGTTGCCGAACGCAATGTTCTTCTCCTGCTGGCCTTTGATCAGAATGTCGGATTTACAGATCGCATACGATTGGGGATTCAGTTCCTGACCGAACACTTCCACCTGTGCATCTGGGTTCATTTCCTGGATATAATTGGTCGCCACGGACAGCATGCCGCCCGTCCCGCAGGCAAAATCCCCAACAGTGAAGATGGCCCCCGGGATGAGTAGTTCGTCGTCCAGCCCATTGAAGATCAAGTTGACCATCAGGCGGATGACTTCACGCGGCGTATAGTGATCGCCGGCTTCGGCATTTTCAGAAAAGCGCCGGATCAGCTCTTCGAAGATGTAACCCATCTCCTGGTTGCTGACCACATCCGGGTGCAGATCGAGGGCAGCGAAGTCCTTGGTCACCAGGAACAGAAGATTGTTCTCATCGAGCTTTTTCAGCTGAGCATCAAACTCGAAGTATTCGATGATCTCCCGGATGTTGGCCGAGAATCCCTGGATGTAGTTGATGAAGTTGGCTTTGATGTGGTCCGGGTCATCTAAAAGTTTATTGAAGTCAAAGCGGGATTTATTGGAGAAGCTGTAGCCAGCGACGCTGTTGAGGATTGCTTCTATGTCGGTGGCCTTGGCCTTGTCGAGGACGGCCTGCTTGGTATTGGAAAGAACACAGTCGAAGCGGCGCAGGACCGCCATGGGCAGGATGACGTCACCATATTTTTCCGGCCGGTAGGGACCGCGGAGCAGTTCGGCGATTTTCCAGATGAAATTGACTTTGGAACTGAAGTTGTTCATGATGACACTCGCTTTCCAAATGATGTTAGACAAAATCAAACATAAATAGTATAACCATCATTTGCCGCGAATTGAACCTGTTTCTGTTTTTGCGTCTTCAAACTTGAAGAATCAGTATTATCAAGATGTATCATACGTATTTCAGTACACTTTTGGTACCATTCATGCGAGAACTTCAGAATTCATCTATAATGCAAGTGAATATTCTTTTATGGTTAGGAGCCATTTTAGTGGCCATTTAGTGGCCATTCGCCAGAAAAAACGGCGACACAATAGAGAATATTAAGAAAGTTAAGCAAGGTCATACATTACAGCAGAGCACATTAGAGCACATTGGATATAAATATATTAAATCGCCCCGCAAACTCCAAAACCGCGGGTTGCGTGTTCGAATCGCGTCTCCCCTGCCAAGTGTAAAATCCTGGGACTTCATGGAAGCCCCAGGATTTTTATTTATCTTGGCAGTTTTTTGGCTCAGATCTTTTTAAAGGCCTGCTCCAAGTCCTCGATGATATCTGCCACATTTTCAATGCCGACTGACAGGCGGATCAGGTCAGGTGCGATGCCGGCGGCCTGCAATTGTTCGTCGGACAACTGCCGGTGGGTGTGGCTGGCCGGATGGAGCAGACAGGTCTTACTATCGGCGACATGGGTGACAATCGAAGCCAGCTGCAAACTATCCATGAACCGGTTGGCCTGTTCGCGGCTGCCTTTGATCCCGAATGCCAGGACGCCGCAAGAGCCATTGGGCAGGTATTTTTGTGCCAAGGCATAGGATGGGCTGGTCGGCAGATCCGGATAATTGACCCAGGCGATTTTATCATGGCTGGCCAGGTATTGGGCGACGGCCAGGGCGTTGGCACAGTGCTGTTTCATGCGCAGATGCAGGGTTTCCAGGCCAAAATTCAGGTAGAAGGCATTTTGCGGTGACTGGATAGCCCCGATGTCGCGCATCAGCTGGGCAGTGGCTTTGGTGATGTAGGCGCCCGGACCGAAGCGTTCGGCGTAGACAATGCCATGATAGGAGTCATCCGGCGTGGTCAGGCCGGGGAATTTTTCGGCCTGGGCCAGCCAGTCGAACTTGCCGCTATCGACGATGCATCCACCCACTCCAGCCGCATGCCCGTCCATGTACTTGGTCGTCGAATGGGTGACGATGTCGGCGCCCCATTCAAAGGGGCGGCAGTTGATCGGTGTCGCGAAGGTATTGTCGACGATCAGCGGCACCCCATGGCGATGGGCCAAGCGGGCGAATTTTTCGATGTCAAACACGGCGACGGTCGGGTTGGTGATGGTCTCGCCAAAGACGGCCTTGGTGTTCGTCTGGAAATACTGGTCCAGCTCACTTTCTGGCAAATCCTGATTGACAAAGGTGCATTCAATGCCCATTTTTTTCAGCGTGACACCAAACAGGTTGTACGTCCCGCCATAGATCGAAGAAGTGGCGATAAAATGGTCACCAGCTTCACAAATGTTGAAAATGGCATAGAAATTGGCGGCCTGGCCAGATGCGGTCAACATGGCGGCCGCACCACCCTCGAGGGCCCGGATCTTGTCAGCAACAGCATCATTGGTTGGGTTTTGCAGGCGGGTGTAAAAATAACCCGCTTCCTCGAGATCGAACAGCCGGCCCATCTCGTCACTGGTATCGTATTTGAACGTGGTGCTTTGATAGATGGGCAGCTGCCTGGGTTCGCCTTTGGCCGGCTGATAACCCGCATGGATACACTGGGTTTCGATTCTGTTTGACATATTCCATCCTCCTGATGATGTAATGATCTATTTCCTGTCTGTTAGAGTCCCGTCACCGGCGTCAGCGCAACGATAAACTCAGCTGTGTTCTGTGTTCCAGCAAAATCTTCGCGAGTGATCTTCTGGCCAGGCTGGCCACCGGATGGCTTGTAATGCCAGTCGATTTTCCAGTCGATCAAGTTCTGGCAGGCCACTCGCGATTCATGGCTTTGCTGCAATCCACAATCGGACAGACGGTCACTGGCGCAAAAGCTGAAGGGCTGGTTGCTTTCAAACAGCAAGCCGCTGCCGCTGGCATCCGCCACAGCCACCCATCGTGTCTGGGCATGTGGCAATTCCTGCTGGAAGGATTCGCGAGCATCCGGCATGATGTGGGTCAGAGGTTGCTCGAATTGTCCGTCAAAAGCCATCCCGCGCAGTCCAGGCCAGGATGGTCCCGGACCCTGGCCTGACCAGATGATCCGTTCATACTGGCGGCGTAGCAAGAAGCGCAGGCCAACCCGGGGTAATTCCGCCAGCAAATCCTGGTTTTTACAGGGCAGGCTGACCTGGACCTCAATCTTGCCACTCTCGTGAATCGTGTACAACAGACGGGCCGCCAGCCAGGTTTTGGCACCGGCTGACCCAAAACGGCAGTGCGCTACGATGGAGGCTGTCGCCCCATCACAGTCCGATTCAATCCGGTCAACCACTTGCTCCAGCCCAGAAAGGCCAAGCTGGTCCCAATCATGAGCCCATGCCTCGTCCTGGCTCAGCAATGGCCGCCAGAAGACAAGCGCTGATGGTGCCAGCAGACCATTCATCTGGACAAAGGCCAGGTACTCATGATCCTTGCAGCGCCAGCTTTCGATCTGGGCGGTAATCCGGTTGAACACGAGCCAGAACCGGTGGCCAGAAACAACCAGCAAATGGCGGTCTTGTTCCAGGCGAAGTCGATTCCTGCCTGAAACGATGACGGGAACCAGCTGCTTGAGGAAAGGGTCCCGGGCATCTGCCAGAAGATCCAATTCAAAGCTCTCAGTGGACACAATCCAGTCAGCCGGACTCCACAGAGTGGCTTCGATCTGGTGAACGGTGAGGTGCAACAGGCAAGGAAGGTCATGGGGGCGCTCGACCTCATGATACGGGATGGACAAATCAATGGACTGGCCAGGCAGAACGGGCGGCAAATCGATTTCGCCTGCCAAGACCAGACGGCCACTGGCCACGATTTGCCAATGCAGGCGGTACAGATCCAGGCTCTGGATCCGCGTCCGGTTGGTCACTCTGAAATGGCCGGTTTGAAGATCAATCGGCCTGATGTCAGCAGGGCGCCTGGCTTGGCGGATCGCAGCCAGGGCAACGGACTGGGAGCGTCCCTGAGGGCTCTGGATCTGGTCGTGGACCTCCTGCCAGGTGCCAAGAAGCACGCCTGAAAAATGAGAACGGACTGCCTCATCCGTCAAAAAATGCAGGAAGGGATGGGTTCCACCCCCCTGAAGGCTGAAGCCTGGAGCTAGAATCTGGATGACGGGGCCTGGGCTGGGGTCGACAACAGGACTCTTGGAATTTTTTCCGCCGAACCTGGTGAATTGGACCAGAGGGCGGGATGGATCCAGCTCTCTGACCAGCATAGACGGCCGAGGATCCTCTGCAAATAGTTGGCTGGATGTTAACCAGGCCAGGATACAGGGCTGATTCCTAAGCAAGTTTACCTGACTGTGCAAACGATCTTCTTGAACAGTCAGCCATGGTTCACTTTGCCAGGGCTTCTCTCCCCGCTTTTCTTCAGACGTTTGCCATTCCAGAACCGGCTCAGCAGCTGGACCGACCAGGACAAGCAGTCCCAGGTGGTTGCACAGTTCATAGAAAATTGGATCCACAGGACCTCCGAGCAGCCGGATCGCATTGACATGCTGACGGATGAGGCGCAAGTCGCGAGCCACACGAGCCAGCGGTTTGAGAAGACTGGTCTGGCGATCCACTGGATCGTAATCAGCCAAGTGGAGCTGCAGAGGTTGTTGATTGAGATAGAGCAGACCATCGCGTACCGACCGCTCACAAAAGCCGACCGACTGGTGGACAGTACTGGATTCCCTGCCACTGGCATCGAGGCAGGTGACAAACAGGTCATACAATTCGGGTTGTTCATCTGACCAGGGTTGGATATCCGGGCAAGCCACATGCAGTCTGGCCAGGCCAGCCTGCTGGACTTTCGTATCAAATCCAGCTGGATCCAGCTGGATTTTTTCCGGTTTGACCACCTGTTGTAAAATGACCTGACCTTCTTTTTGCAAAGTGAAACGGACCTGCGGCAGATCCTGGGTCACTTTAAAAGACAGGGCCGTCGCCTGAGCGGCCAATTCCCACAGATCCGCATGAGGATCCTGGCGGGTATGCACGGATAAATCAAAAACCGATAACGCAGGGGTTGCTTCCAGATAGATGTCACCGGCCAGTCCGGTCTGGCCGGTGAGGGAGTGGCCGTCGAGGTAACTGGCTGCATGATAGGGATAGACCAGGATAAACAGCTCATTGCTACCGTCATGGAGACGAGAAGTCACATCGAATTCATTCAACTGACGACCATTCTGGACATAGCCGACGAGTTTACCGTTCAGAACGACATGACAGGCCTCCAGGACCCCCAGGAGCACCAGTTTTTTACGCAAGGCGCTCCAGTTTTTCGGCAGTTCCAGGCTGCGATGGTAGACCGCGACCGGCAGGGTCTGCGGCACATGGGGTGGGTCCAGGACAAAGGGCCACGCTTGGATCCTGTCCTGTGCCTGAGCCAGTGCGGGCCGGGAACCTGGCACCGTCATCCGGTCAAAGCCGCTGCGATAAGAGAAAATATTCTCAGGTAGTTGCAGGATGGAACCAAACCATTTGTAGTCCCAGGGACCAGTCAGCATCTGGACATAAGGTGACAAATATCGCCGGTTATCCTCCAGCGCCTGTTCACAGGTCTCCTGGTCCGGAAACTGGACCAGATAGGAATGCCCCGGATAACGGTTACGTTCCAGGCATTCGATTCTGTTCCAATCCGGCTTTTCTGGACGTCCGGGGAAAATCCGCGATGGCATGTAGCTTGCTCCCTTTTAATTGTCAAAATGGTCAATCCTAATTGTAACCAAAATGCCCCGGGCTGGCAAAGCGCCATGCGTGGTGTACAAAAAGACCGCCGAAACGTACGTTTCAGCGGTCTTCTATCTGTGGTCGGAGTGACCTGACTCGAACAGGCGACCTCTTGCACCCCAAGCAAGCACTCTAGCCAAACTGAGCTACACCCCGGCGACTTGTTGATTTTACTGGTATTCCCAGCTGGTGTCAAGTCACCGGAAGAGGTCTTTGCCCTAGATTTTCAGGACGTTTTTTAGAATTCGATTTCGCGGCGTTTCTCTGGTTTGCCGGTATTGTCCTGACGTTCCTGGAAGCGCTGCGGGCGCTCGGAATGGCCCTGGCTGGGGCCCTGGGGACGAGGACGACGGTCGCCCCGGTCACCGCGGTCGCCTCTGTCACCGCCACGGGGGCCGCGGTCGCCGGAATCACGCGGGCCACGATGATCGCCCCGGTCACGCATCGGACCACGGCGTTCGCCGCTGTCAGACTCGACAAAATCAGCCGGCTTCTCCATGCAATCGCGCATGGAAAGGTTGATGCGGCCCTGGCCGTCGATCTCCATAACCTTGACCTGAACCAGGTCACCTTCACTGACGACGTCTTCGACTTTCTCGACGCGTTTCCAGGCGAGTTTGCTGATATGGACGAGGCCTTCCTTGCCCGGCAGGAATTCGACGAAGGCGCCGAAGTTCATCAGGCGGGTGACGCGGCCTTCAAAGACCTGGCCCGGTTCGGGATCGTTGGCAATGCCCTGGATGATGGCAATCGCCTTGTCGGCAGCTTCGCTATTAGGTGAGGAGACAAAGACGCGGCCGTCATCCTCGATGTCGATTTCGACGCCGGTTTCTTCGATGATGCGGTTGATGACCTTGCCGCCGGAACCGATGACTTCACGGATCTTGTCGACCGGGATGATGATCTGGACGATCTTGGGTGCGTACTTGGACAGCTCGCTGCGCGGGGCGCTGATGACCGGCATCATGACCTCATTGATGATCTGCAGGCGACCCTTCTGGGTCATCGCGAAGGCGTCACGGATGATGTCATAGGACAGGCCGTCGACTTTGATGTCGACCTGGATCGAGGTGATGCCATCGACGGTGCCGGCGACCTTGAAGTCCATGTCGCCAAAGAAGTCTTCGATGCCCTGGATGTCCATGAAGACGAGATAGTCCTTTTCGTTCTCTTCATTGACGATCAGGCCGGAGGAAATGCCGGCGACGGGCTTTTTGATCGGGACGCCAGCGTCCATCAGGGCCAGGGTGCTGGCGCAGACGGAACCCTGGGAGGTCGAGCCGTTGGACATCAGGATTTCCGAGACGCAGCGGATGGCATAGGGGAACTCGGTTTCGCTGGGCAGGACCGGGATCAGGGAACGCTCAGCCAGGGCACCATGGCCGATTTCGCGGCGGCCGGGGGAACGGTTGGCCTTGGCTTCACCGACGCTGTACGGCGGGAAATTGTAGTGGTGGATGTAGCGCTTGGTTTCCTCATTGTCGAGGCCATCCAGCATCTGGACTTTGGACAGAGGGGCCAGGGTACAGGCGGTCAGGACCTGGGTCTGGCCACGCTGGAACAGCCCGGTGCCATGGACGCGCGGCAGAATGCCGACATCGGCCGACAGGGCACGGATCTGGTCAAGGCCACGACCATCGACCCGGATGTGTTCCTTGAACAGGTATTCGCGGACGACTTTCTTTTCCAGCTTGTACATGGCATCGCCAACATAGACAACCCAGTCAGGGTTGAGAGCTGTGATATGCTCAGTGGTCTGAGCCTTGAGCTGGCTGACTTTACCGTCGCGGACGGACTTATCATCAGACAAGACAGCCATGCGCATGCCACTGTAGGCGAATTCCTTGACCGCAGCGAAAACTTCTTCCGGCAGGTCGGAAGAGACATAGCTGAACTTGGGTTTGCCGATCTCGGCGACAATACCCTTGATGAAGCGGCAGAGTTCCTGGATGACCTTGTGGCCTTCGATGATCGCATTGAGCATGACATCATCCGGCACTTCGTTGGCACCGGCTTCGATCATGCAGATCTTGTCTTCCGTACCGGCGAGGGTGACGTGCATCTGGCTCTCGGCGCGTTGCTTTTCAGTGGGGTTGATGATCACCTGGCCATCGATCAGGCCGACATGGACGCCGGCGATCGGGCCGTTCCACGGGATGTCGGAGATCGAAATGGCGATGGACGTGCCGAGCATGGCGGCTACTTCCGGTGCATTGTCCTGGTCGACCGACATGACCATGTTGCTGACGGCGCAGTCATTTCGCAGGTCTTTCGGGAACAGCGGGCGGATCGGGCGGTCGATGACGCGGGATGTCAGGATGGCCTTCTCGGTCGGTCGGCCTTCGCGCTTGATGAAACCGCCGGGGAATTTGCCAACGCTGTACATTTTTTCTTCGTAATCAACGCTGAGCGGGAAAAAGTCGATGCCGGGGCGGGGTGTGGCGGATGCGGTCACGCTGGACATGATGACCGTGTCACCGTAGCGGACCAGGCAGGAGCCATTGGCAAACTGGGCCAGATGGCCGGTTTCGATGAC
This sequence comes from Mageeibacillus sp. UBA5734, assembly GCA_002419365.1. Taxonomy (GTDB): domain Bacteria; phylum Bacillota; class Clostridia; order Saccharofermentanales; family UBA5734; genus UBA5734. The sequence continues at coordinate 20,182 of DIGA01000067.1, forward strand.
CAGTTGACGGCCAGCGAGGACGGTTTCGAATGTACGTGCACTCATGTGGATACCTCCAATGATTGGACCTTTGACCCGTGCACGGCGGTAGTTTGTAGATTCCGCTTCTGAAACCCTCCATCTGGGGCATCCAGAGGTGCAATCTACCCTCTACAGCGGCGCACAGGCTCAAATCGTCCGGTTAAAATGGGATGAAACGGTGGATGAATGAAAAATTGGCGAACGGTCGACCCGTCCGCCAACATTCATTTGTCTGATCGAGCCTTACTTTCTGATGTTCAGCTTGGCGATGATCGTACGGTAACGTTCGATATCGATGCTGGTCAGATAGTCGAGAAGGCCACGGCGGCGACCAACCATCATCAGCAGGCCACGACGGGAGTGATGATCACCCTTGTGGGTCTTGAGATGTTCAGTCAGGTGGTTGATGCGTTCGGTCAAAAGGGCAATCTGGACTTCCGGTGAACCGGTGTCGCCTTCCTTGAGACCGTACTCTTTGATGATTTCTGCTTTGCGGGTCTTGTCCATGTTTTTTCTCCTTAAAATTCGCCTCTGGCAACGTTGGGGTCGGACGTTCCACGAACCTTGCCATGGCATATTCCGTAATAGTTTAGCACCAGGCTATGGATTTGTCAAAATTACCAGGTAAAGGTCTGGCCGCGGTCCTGGATGACGACCTCGTTCTCTCCCGCTGAAGTGCTGGCTTCTGTCCGGCCGACAATCCGGGCCGGTAATTCGTAGCGGGCGCAGATCTCCAGAATACCTGCAGCGGTCGTTTCATCGCAGTAGATCTCCAGGCGGTGGCCCATGTTGAAAATCTGGTACATCTCGGCCGCACCGACCTCACCAGACTCAAGAATGGCTGCAAAAATCGGCGGGGTCGGGAACAGGTTGTCCTTGACATAGCGCACGCCGCTGCCAAAGTCCTTGCACTTGACCTGGCCACCCCCGGTGCAGTGGATGATCCCGGCGATCGAATTTCTGTACTGGGCAAAGACCTCTTTCATGACTGGCAGGTAGGTCCGGGTCGGTGACAGGATGGCCTCCCCTGCCGTCAGGGTTGAATCCGGGAGTGGGTCTGACAAGTGATAACGGCCACAATAGGCCTTGTCTGCAGGCAGGGTATCCGAGCACGATTCCGGATACTTGGCCAGGTAATCCTTGTGCAGGAGCAAGTGGCGGGCCCCGGTCAGGCCATTGGAGCCGATACCACTGTTTTCCCTGGTCTCATAGGTGGTCTGGCCAAACGAGGCCAGGCCGACAATGACAAGACCAGGCCGGATGTTGGCCGCATGGATGACCTCTTCCCTTTTCAGACGGACAACAACGGTTGAATCACAGATCACGGTCCGGACCAGGTCACCGACATCGGCGGTTTCACCGCCGGTCATCTCAACCGTCACACCTTGTGCTGCCAGGGCATCGATGACTTCATCGTAGCCCGTGATGATCGCCGCCAGCGCAGCTGCATCAACCCGGTGGGCGTTGCGGCCGATGGTATTGGAGACTTTGAAATCGTCAATGGCCCCGATGCAGAGCAGGTCATCGGTATTCATGACTAGGGAATCCTGGGCGATGCCGCGGTACCAGGCAGGATCTTTGGTCTCCTGGGCCATCAGGTAGGCCACGGACGATTTCGTCCCGGCTCCATCGGCATGGACGGCACAGCAGTACTCCGGATCACCGGCCAGATCGGGAATGATCTTGCAGAAGGATCCTGGGAAAAGGCCTTTGGACTGACGGGCTACGGCCTTTTTGACATCGTCTTTGGTCGGCGAGACGCCGCGTGAAAGATAGCTTTCAGCTTTCATGTGTTCCTCCGCGCCGGGGCGCCATTTCAGATAATCAGGTGACTTCCTGAGCAAGCCTGTAAGCCGGGTTCTGTCGTGGACAACCATCTATCCAGGCCGATCATTTCTGAACGGCTCCAGCCACCTCCCCGGGACGTGCGGGCCACACAATGTCCCTCCACGGTGTTGCTCCAGGTGGGGTTTACAGAGCCAGCCTGTCGCCAGGCTGCTGGTGAGCTCTTACCTCACCTTTCCATCCTTGCCGGCCAGGGCCGGCGGTCTATTTCTGTTGCACTGTCCTTGAAGTCGCCTTCACCGGGAATTACCCGGCACCCTTGCCCTGTGGAGCCCGGACTTTCCTCACGCGCGGCCTTTCGGCACTGCGCCCGCGGTTGTCCAGCTTGCTCAGAAAGTCACCTTATTATAATCGAAGCCGTAGTCGACGGCAAAGGTCAATTCCGGCGCCAGCTGGGAGAGGCGATGCGCCAGATTGGGCAGGACGACCCGTTCGGTCACATCATGGCCGGCATCCAGGGCGACGATTCCGCGCAGCGCCAGTTTCAGGCCGACATGGTGTTTGAGCTCGCCGGTGACAATGGCATCCACTTCCAGGTCCTGAAGTCGCTCCACCCAGCTTTCATCAAAGGAACCTGGGAACACCGCCAGGCGGTGCACCAGGGCAATCGCATCCGAGTTCTGGCGGACACCACTGCTTTCCAGACTGGTCCGGACACGGTCTTTGAGTTCACGGCTGTCCAGTGGCTCAAGAAGATCCAGTACGCGGCCGTGTCCTGTCTCGGTCTGGTCTGAGCTCAGAGGCTGTGCCACCAGGGTATTCTCCACCATGACCGGGAAAAAGACCACGCGGTCTTGTTCGGGCAGGTCGAGCGCATCGGCCAGGCAATCGGCTGTTCCTCCCGCTGCAGCGTCGAGATTGGTATGCAAAGCCAGCACGGCGATGTCTTTCTGGATCAAGGTCCGGATCAGGGACTGTTCTGCAATGTCTTCGCGCAGCGTCGACAAAGGAGAAAAAATCAGCGGGTGGTGGGCGATGATCAGATTGGCCTCGTTCATTTCACACAGCTCGATCGTCCGGTCCGTGATATCAAGAGTCACGACGACCCCGGTGACCAGAGCATCCGGATCGCCGAGTAAAAGACCCACTTTGTCCCAGGATTCAGCCAGGGCAAAAGGGATCGCCTGGTCGATCTGTTCCACCAGGTCACCGAGGCGGATGTCAGGGCGTTGGCTGGAGTGTGCGTGTTCTGTGCCGTAATCTGGATTCATGGTTTGCCTCCCTCTTTTCACTCTGTTTCAGGGGTTCGATCGAGCCATTCATGAATAACAGCCATCACGTCAGTTAGTTCCGGCATCCTGCGGCTGGCTGACTGGACATGGCGGGCAACTTGCTTCAGATAGGGACCGAACAAGGGTGGTTTCTCCCGGAGCAGGACAGGACCCAGGACTGCCTCGGCCAGACTCATATCTGGGCGATCAATCGTATTGGATGGATCTGCCTTTCCTGGTACCGCCCGGATGATGACATAGATCCGTTCCCGGTCCTGGACCAGATCCTCCCAGTCGATCCGGTATTGATTGGCCACCAGCCACAGCCTCAGCTCCATGGCAGATTTTTGGGGTTGCAGGATGACCTGGCTGCAGGGCTCAGGCAATACAGCCAGGATATCGATCATTTCCAGTCCACCGAGGCCAGACAGGGCCACGGCATCGTCCGGACCAATCTCATGACCTTGCAGGCCAGAAGTCACGGCCGTTTCGATCCGGTCAGACAGGCCGGCCCGGAGGATGTTGCGCCGGGCCACGGCGATCGGGCCTGGTCGGATGTCCGAAGCCACTGCCGACTGGCAGATGCCACGCCGGACCAGCTCAATCGGCAGAAAGGCATGGTCCGTGCCAATATCAAACACCCTCGCACACGGCGCAACAAGACTGGCGACCGCCTCGAGACGGGCAGACAGGACAGGGAGTCGCGGCTGTTTGTGCATACAGTACCGTAATGGACTGGATCAGTCCAGATAGTCCTTGAGCTTTTTGCTCCGGCTGGGGTGGCGCATTTTACGCAAGGCTTTGGCCTCAATCTGGCGGATGCGTTCGCGCGTGACGTTGAATTCCTTGCCAACCTCTTCCAGAGTCCGGGTCCGGCCATCATCGAGACCGAAACGCAGGCGCAGGACCTTTTCTTCCCTCGGCGTCAGGCCCTTCAAGACTTCGAGCAGCTGTTCTTTGAGCAGGGTGAAAGCCGCCTGGTCGGCTGGTGATGGCGCATCGTCGTCGGGGATGAAATCACCCAGATGGCTGTCCTCTTCTTCGCCGATCGGTTTTTCCAGGGATACCGGTTCCTGGGAAATCTTCATGATCTCACGCACTTTCTCCACCGTCATGCCCATTTCCTGGGCCAGTTCCTCAGCCTCGGGCTCACGGCCGAGCTCCTGGATCAGCTGGCGCTGGATACGGATCAGCTTGTTGATCGTCTCCACCATATGCACCGGAATGCGGATCGTGCGGGCCTGGTCGGCGATGGCACGGGTGATGGCCTGGCGGATCCACCAGGTGGCATAAGTGCTGAACTTGAAGCCTTTTTCATAATCGAACTTATCGACTGCCTTGATCAGGCCCAGGTTACCTTCCTGGATCAGATCGAGAAACTGCATGCCGCGGCCGACGTAACGCTTGGCAATGCTGACAACGAGGCGCAAGTTAGCGTTGCACAGGCGTTCCTTGGCATCCATGTCACCTTCCAGCATGGCCTGGGCCAGTTCTTTTTCTTCATCGGCCGTCAGCAGGGGCACCTTGCCGATTTCCTTGAGGTACATGCGGACTGGATCATCAACCCCAACACCCTCGATCGTGCTGATATCAAGGTCATTGTCCGACGCGGTGTCATCTTCGACGACGGTGTCGGCAACGACTTCGACACCCATGGCTTCGAGACGGTCGAGGACCTTCTCGGCCTGGTCCAGATCAATGTCTGATGATTCGATCGCGCTCATGACATCCTTGTAGGAAATCTGGTTGTTCGAGGCGTGGGCTTTGTTGAGTAGCTCTGTGAGCAATCCTTGCTTTTTCTCTGCCATGGTTGTGTGAGTCCTCCAATAATTCTAAATAAATTGATCTGCTAGTGAATGATGGGTTTAGGTCTGTCTGGACTGGAAAATCCGGTGGTTTCAGCGTGTGCGCAGTTTCTGGATCTGCTGGTTGATGTCAAGAAGCTTTTTCCTGGCTTCGGCTGCTTCCGCCGGCTGATCTGGATCCTGGGCCAGGGCAGCCGTTTCCCTGAGCTGGCGGCGCAAGTTTTCCAGACGAATCGTGCGTACCAGTTCATGGATGGTCTTCAGGGGGTCCTGGCCAGCAAAGGTCTCATCCAGCTTCATGCTGGCTTTGGCCAGCAGATCGGTCAACAGCCGGCCGTGCACGACGAGGGCCTCCGACCAGAGCATCAGGCCACCACTGTCCACAGGCTTTCCGGAGTCCAGGTACTCAAGCAGCCGGCTGGCTACTGCCTGCATCACCCCGGCTGAGAAATCTGCTGCGACAGGCTTAGGCTCCAGACGTGTCCAGAGCGTGGGATGCTCGGCCAGAAAGCACAGCAAGTAGATCTCCTCGCGGGTGGCTTGCTGGCCAGAGGGCTGGGCCAGATCAGCAACCGGTGCAGCGTCTGGCTTTTTGCGGGCTGCCAGCTGCTGGTGCAACAAATCTCCGGCCAGACTGGCTTCGCTACCTTCGCGGCGCCGTTCAATCTCGCGTACGACACTGTCGGCCGAAGCATGGAGCCATTCACTGACCTTGCCAGCGTACAATTCCCGCACAATGGCATTGTCTTCCCTGGCCAGGATCGAGCATGCCTGGTCCTGGAATGCAAGGACATCGAGCTCGCCATGCACTGCGCAGGAACGGCGGGCCACATCGAGCTTGAAATCCAGAAGCGGCAATGCCTGGTCGACCAGGACCTTGAAACGTTCCGGACCGTGTTTGCGGATGAATTCATCCGGATCTTTGCCGTCTGGCACCCGCAGAACTGTAACTTTAAGCCCACGTGATGTCAGGATGTCCAGGCTGCGCAAAGCGGCGTTCTGGCCCGCTGCGTCGGCATCAAAACCGACAATCACCTGGTCGGTATACTTGCGGATCAGGTTGGCCTGGGCTTCGGTCATCGCTGTGCCGAGGGCAGCCACGGCATTGTCGATTCCAGCCTGGTGCATAGCCAGGGCATCCATGTAGCCTTCGACCAGGACCAGGCGCTTGTCGCTGCTGGACTTGGCCAGGTTCAGGCCATAGAGGTGGCGGCCTTTGGTATAGAGCGGCGTCTCGGGCGAGTTCAGGTATTTGGGCTGCGAATCGTCAAGGACGCGCCCGCCAAAAGCGATGATCTTGCCCATAACGTCAAAGATCGGGAACATCAGGCGGTTACGGAACAAGTCATAGTAGCCATCCGACTTGCCACGCTTGAACAGGCCGGACTGGCTGATCAACTGGGGATCATCGAGGCCCTGCCGGCGCAGATGCATCAGCAGGCCGTCCCATTCGTCGGGTGCAAAACCAAGGCCGAATTTCCGGGCGGTGCTGTCAGCGATGGCGCGGTCCTTCAGGTAGCGGCGAGCGACAGCGCCGGCAGGACTTTGCAGACTGTGATAATAGAAGCGGGCTGCCTCCAGGTAGATTTTCTGCAGAGTGGCGTTACGTTCGAGGCGTTCGCGATAGGCTGCGTCATCGGGTTCCGGCAGCTGAATCCCTACACGGTCGGCCAGGATTTTCAAGGCCTGGGGCCAGGTGCATTTTTCAATCTCGCGGATGAATGTGATGACATTGCCGCCCTTGTGGCAGCCAAAGCAGTAAAAAATCTGCTTGCTGGGCGATACACTGAAAGAAGGTGTGTCCTCATTGTGAAAGGGACACAGCCCGAACAGATTGGCACTGCTGCGCTTGTCAAGACGGACGTACTGCCCGACGACCGAGACAATATCGTTTCTGGACTTGACTTCTTCAACCAGTTCATCTGGAATGGTGCGGTTTATACCAGAATTGCTCACAGTCTATTATTCGACACGTCTGGTTCGTTTTCCTGCCCGGACTCTTCGTTTTTTTGTTCACTGGACTGGTAGTGCGCCTGATGTTGCAAGTGGTGATGAACCGTCTGGCGGTTTTGCTCGATCCGGCCGGGATCGAGCCTTTTCCAGAAGGTTGCCGGAATGCCGGCGTACAGAGTCCTCGCTTCGACGATGGTACCCCCGGCTACCAGGGCACCGGCAGCGACCATGGCTCCGCGCTGGATGACAGCACCATCCAGGACGACAGCACTCATGCCGACCAGGGCGTCGTCTTCAATGGTGCAGCCGTGCAGGATCACCCCGTGGCCGATGCTCACCCGGTCGCCGATCACCACTTTGTCATGGACGACTGTCTGGTCCTGGATATTGCTCTGGGCTCCGATCACGATTGGCTGGACATCGCCACGCAAGATGGCGCCATACCAGATCGAACTCTGTGGACCGATGGTCACATCGCCGATCAGGGTGGCTGTTTCCGCAATGAAAGCAGATGGATCCACCAGCGGTTTCTTGCCCTGGTAGGCACGAATCAAAGGCTTATGCATGGCAGCTCTCCTTTAAGGAATCGATGAACGGTTGAACTGTTCAGGTCTTTAGCCAGAGGGCGCATTCGAGACGCTTTTTCTGCAGCTGGCAGCTGATCGGATCTACCCCATTGACATGGCCATTGACATGCAGGCTGTTGGCTGCACAACCGCCGCTGCAGAAGTACTTGGCCCAGCACTGGCTGCATTCGGCTTTGTCCGGAACCAGCAGCGAGTAAAATGGTAGCTGGACTACAGGATCGATCTGGACTGGTTGATTGTGAACATTGCCCATGCGGTATTCAGGTTCGCCGACAAACTGATGGCAGGGATAGATGTCACCTTCCGGGGTCACAGCGATGTATTCAATCCCGACACCGCAGCCCTTGATCCGCTTGAAGGCACACGGGCCATGGGACAGGTCGAGCATGAAATGGAAAAAATTGAACGGCTCGCCTTTGGCTTTGGCCTGGCGGATCTCCATCGCCAGCTTCTCGTATTCGGCTTCGATGGCCGGCAGGTCTTCCGGCCGGATTTCGTAACCCACCCCTGCCGGGGCCACAACAGGTTCCATCGACAGCTGCTTGCCCAAGGACGCCAGATGCAGGACGTCCCCGGTGAAATCGAGGTTGTGGCGGGTAAATGTACCACGCAGATAATAGTCCCTGTCGCCGCGCATTGCGATGAAATCCTTGAAATGCGGGGCGATGCGCTGATAGGAGCCTTTGCCACCCGCATCCGGCCTCATCCGGTCATGGACATCGGGGCGGCCATCCAGGCTGAGGACAACATTTTTGAAATGCTGGTTGATGAACCGGGATTTTTCCTCATCGAGCAGGACACCGTTCGTGGTCATGGTCAGACGCAGGATCTTGCCGGTTTCTGCCCCCCTTTTCTCGCAATAGTCGACCAGATCGACTACGACAGGCCAGTTCAGGAGCGGTTCACCGCCAAAAAAATCGATGTCAAGGTTTCTGCGCGGGCCGGATGCCTCGATCAGAAAATCGATCGCTTTGTAGCCGGTTTCTGCATCCAGCATGGTGCGGTGGCCGGTACCGAAATCTCCGGTACTGGCAAAACAATACTCACAGCGCAGATTGCAGTCGTGGCAAATATGCAGACACATGGATTTGATGCGGGGCTGATCGGGATACAGCTGGTCCGGGGTGATGGATTTGGCTGCAGCAAACAAATCACCCCGGGCGATCAGTTCGTCGATGTCGTTGCAGCATTCCCGGACATCCGGGCCCAGACTGGCCTCGAGCTGTTGGATCTCGGTCTCTCCGGGGTGCTGTCCCTCATGCTCGATGTAGGACTCGATGACAGCAGCGGAAAGGGCATCCAGCTTGTGCAGGGCGCCGCTTTCCGAATCGAAGGCGAGGGTGTCATTCTGGAATTTGAAAAGATGGACCAAGAGGATCTCCTTTGTACAATGAAAAAGATAGTGGAAAGCCAGCGGCTATCCACTATCTCGCTGATTCAAATCAGACGGCAGGCAATAGGAACTCGGGAGCCGGGCAGATATCCTGACAGCTGGCCAGGGTAGCTTTGCTCAGCGCTCGAAGGATTCGCAAGCCTGGTTGGCAACGGTGCAGCTCGTCTTGCAGGCGGACTGGCAAGATGTCTGGCATTCACCGCAGGCACTCTGGCCAGCAGAGACATGGATACAAGCTTCACTGATGGTCTGGATGTGTTTCATACGTTGATTTCCCCTTCCTATATGATCAAACGATATCGGATGTTGCGATCAAATGATTATTCACTGACTGGCTTGATGACCGTGCTGACGGAAGCTTTCTTGAACGTGATCAGTGTATTGGCAACGCTGGTCGAGATGGTGACTTCATCATCCTTGAGGTTGACGACCTTGCCGACAATACCACCAGCAGTGACCACTTTGTCACCGACGGCCATGGCATTGATCTGCTCACGCAGTTTCTTCTCCTTGGTCCGCTGGGGACGGATCAAAAGCAGGTACATCAGGCCAAACATCAAAACCAGTGGCAGCAAGGTGCCCAGCATGCCTGTCCAGCTGCCGGCGGCCGCATCGGTCATCGCGAATTTCACTAAATTCATGGTTATCTCCTCCAAAATCTGTCAAGGTCCAGCCAAATGGCCGGATTCCTGATGAGCTAAAACAGTTTAGCACGAGCGTTCGCTGCTGCGCAAGGATCATCCCTTTTTATAGCCGTAGCTTTCAAAGAATTCGTCCCGGAAATCGAGCAGGCGGTCTCCGGCGATGGCCCGTCTGACATCGGCCATCAGCTGGAGCAGGAAATGGAGGTTGTGCCAGGATGCCAGGCGCAAGCCGAACATCTCATTGGCCTTGAGGAGATGGCGGATGTAGGCGCGGGAATAATTCTGGCAGACATAGCAGGTGCAGTCGGACTCGATCGGCGCAAAATCGCGGGCATATTTGGCGTCGCGCACAATCAGGCGACCTTTGCGGGTCAGGACCGTGCCGTTGCGGCCGATCCGGGTCGGCAAGACACAGTCGAACATGTCGATGCCACGGATGGCCCCCTCGATCAGATAGTCAGGGGTACCGACGCCCATCAGGTAGCGCGGCTTGTCCGTTGGCATCAGAGGAACCGTTTCCTCGAGCATCTCGTAAAGCAGATGGGCCGGTTCTCCGACTGAAAGTCCGCCCAGGGCATAGCCAGGCAAGTCAAAAGACGTGATCTCTCGTGCGCTTTGCTGCCGATACTGGGCATAGGTTCCACCCTGGATGATGCCAAACAGGGCCTGGCGGTCCGGATGCCTGTGAGCCTTGGTGCAGCGGTCCAGCCAGCGCGTGGTCCTTTCAAGCGATTGTTTGACATAAGCCTCATCCGCGGGCCAGGGCGTGCATTCGTCAAAGGCCATGATGATGTCTGAACCGAGGTCATTCTGGACTTCGATCGATTTTTCCGGAGTCAGGATGTGGCGCGAACCATCGATGTGCGACTTGAACCGGACACCTTCTTCCGTGATGTGGCGCCGGTCAGACAGGGAAAAAACCTGGAAACCACCACTGTCGGTCAGAATCGGGCGGTCCCAGTTCATAAACCGGTGCAGGCCACCGGCCTCACGGACAATGTCGCTGCCCGGGCGCATCCAGAGATGATAGGTATTGGACAGGATGATACCGGCGTCCATGGCCTTGAGTTCTTCCGGTGCCATGCCTTTGACAGTGGCCTGGGTGCCAACCGGCATGAAGGCGGGCGTTTCAAATGAACCGTGCGGCGTGTGGACAACACCCAGCCGGGCGCCGGACTGGCGGCAGGTGTGCTTGTGCTCATACCAGACTGCATGGTGGCCCAGGTGGGGTGGTTTGATCGCCGGAGCGGATTTTTCCAGAGTGCTTGTCTCAGGATTCATGGGAATGACAGGTGTCCTTTCTTCTGGTGATGAACATCGCATCCCCGAAACTGAAGAAGCGGTAGCGTTCATCGATGGCTTCCTGATACGCCCTGAGAATGTTCTCCCGGCCTGCCATGGCTGAGACCAGCATCAGCAGGGTGGATTCCGGCAAATGAAAATTGGTGATCAGGGCATCCACGATCTTGAAGGCATATCCGGGGTAGATGAAGATATCTGTCCAGCCAGATCCGGCAACCAGGTGGCCGTGATGCGCACTGGCGACAGCTTCCAGGACACGGTTGCTGGTGGTGCCTACAGCAATCACCCGATGGCCGCTGGTTTTGGCTGTCAGGATGGCATCAACCGAGGCCTGGGGCAGGTCGTAATACTCGGCATGCATCAGGTGATCCTGGATGTTGTCCGCTTTGACAGGGCGGAAGGTGCCCAGTCCGACATGCAACGTAACCTCGGCTATGTTGATTCCCTGTGCGCGCAAACGATCCAGTAATTCGGGTGTGAAATGCAAGCCAGCGGTCGGGGCAGCTGCAGAGCCGTCCAGCTTGGCGTAGACCGTCTGGTATCGCTCCTTGTCTTCCAGCCGTTCCCGGATATAGGGCGGCAAAGGCATGGTGCCGGCCTGGTCGAGAACGGCTTCGAAAACACCGTCAAATTCGAAACGGACGACACGGTTGCCGTCATCACAAACCTCGAGGACGGTTGCTGCAAGGACCCCGGGGATGAAGGTGATGTGATGGCCGGGCCGGACCCGGCGCCCAGGCCGGACGATGACTTCCCAGTCGGTATCCGACAGCCGTTTCAACAGCAGGAATTCCACCGGTGTGCCGCTGTCACTGCGCTGGCCCAGAAGCCGCGCCGGAATCACGCGCGTGTTGTTGACCACCAGGCAATCCCCGGCTGCCAGCAGGTCAGGCAAATCCGAGAAAACCTGGTGCTGGATCGCACCGGTGCAGCCATCGAGAACCAGAAGGCGCGACTCGTCCCGCCTGGCCAGTGGGTGCTGGGCGATCAATTCTTCGGGTAGGATATAGTTGAAATCAGAACGTTTGATCATAGCTTGGCATTATAGCGAGAATTGACGGTAAAGTATAGCCGATGGTATCATGACACAAGGCTTTCCAGCCTTGGCCCATTGTTTGCCGCAGCATTTTTGCAAGAATACCATCTGCTTCTTTCAAAATAAATCCTTCCTGGAGGACCACCTTATGAAAAAGCCCTTGTTCCAAGGATCTGGTGTCGCCATTGTCACACCGTTTACCGAATCGGGTGTCCATTTTGATGCCATGTCTGAACTGTGTGAATTCCACATCCAGCATGGAACCGACGCCATCGTCGTCGCAGGTACCACCGGTGAAGCATCCACCATGCCAGACGAAGAACATCTGGCGATCATCGCCCATGTGGTCCAGACTGTGCGCGGACGTGTCCCGGTCATCGCCGGCACCGGCAGCAATGATACCCATCATGCCGTCGAACTCAGCCGCAAGGCCGCTGCCCTGGGCGTCGATGGCCTGCTGTGTGTGTCACCCTACTATAACAAAGCTTCCCAGGAAGGCCTGTATCGCCATTTCAAGGCCGTGGCCGAGGCAGTTGACTGCCCGATCATCCTGTATAACGTTCCCAGTCGCACCGGTATGAACATCAACCCGGAAACAGTCGCCCGCCTGGCAGAGTTGCCCAATGTCAACGGCCTTAAGGAATGCAAGCTGGAGCAAGTTCCAGAGATTGCCAGCCTGTGTGGTGACAAGATCAACCTTTACAGCGGCGAGGACACATTCGTCCTGCCGATGATGTCCTACGGTGGCAAGGGCGTTATCTCTGTTGTTGCCAACATTGTCCCCCAGCTGTGCCATGACATGGTCGCAGCCTATCTGTCCGGTGATGCCCCGGAAGCAACCCGGATCCAGACTCACCTGATCCCGCTGATCAAAGCCATGTTCTGTGATGTCAATCCCATCCCGGTCAAGCATGCCCTGTCGTTGATGGGCTACGCTGTGGGTGAATGCCGCATGCCTCTCTGCGAACCGAGTCCGGCAGCTTCTGCCATCATTCGCCAGGCCCTGGCTGACTACCAGCTGATCTGAACAGGCACAGCAACATTGGTGTCTTCACCGAAACCCTGCTAATTGAGGAGTCTATCATGGCAATCCGTGTTTTTCTGAACGGCTGCAACGGCCGCATGGGGCAAGTCATTTCCGGCCTGGCCAAAGAGAGCCAGGACCTGGAGATCGTCGCTGGCAGTGATCTGAACCAGTCGGTAACCCAGTCCTTCCCTGTTTTTGCCCAGGCCCAGGACTGCACGGTCGATTTCGATGTCATCATCGATTTTTCCAACCCAGCCGCCTTGCCGAACCTGTTTGAACTGATCCGCCGCACCCAAAAGCCGGCTGTGATCTGCACCACCGGACTGGAAGAATCCCAGAAAAAAGAGCTTGATGGACTGGCCCAGGCAAGTGCCATCTTTGTCTCAGCCAACATGTCACTGGGTGTCAACATCCTGATCAGCCTGGCCCAGAAGGCAGCAGCCATCCTCTACCCGGATTTCGACATCGAAATCATCGAAGCTCATCACCGTCAGAAAGTCGATGCACCCTCAGGCACTGCCCTGATGATTGCCGACGCAATCAACGAGACACTCGACAACCAGCTTGAATATACCTACGATCGCTCCCAAGTCCGGCAGAAACGCGGTGACCGGGAGCTGGGCCTGCATGCCATCCGCGGCGGCACCATCGTCGGCGAGCACACAGTGCTTTTTGCCGGGGGCGAAGAAACCATCAGCATCCACCACAGCGCCCAGTCGCGCAATGTCTTTGCCCGTGGCGCCCTGGCTGCTGCCAGATTTTTAGCTGGTAAACCAGCTGGCCGGTACGAAATGAAAGACCTGATCGGCTAAGATTTCCAATCGTTCAATCAAACCATCCGAGGGGCTGATTCTAACAGAATCTGCCCCTCGTTATTTTCACAAGATGTACCCGGATGGAACCAGTTGATTCAAATTTCGGCGAGTGAATCAATGATCCGGTTCTTTCCGGTTTTCTTGGCCTGATACAATTTTGAATCGGTCTGGCGAATCAATTCATCGATAGATTCCAATTGGAACTGGCTGATACCGCCGCTGATGGTTACCTTGAACGAGTGATCAAAATCGGCTCGTTCAAGCGCTTGCCGGATGCGTGCAGCCACAACCGAGGCAGCGGCCAGATCTGTGTCCGGCATGATGACAATGAATTCTTCTCTACCATAGCGTCCGACCTGATCCGTGATGCGGACCGTCTGCCGGATGATGTCCGCAGTTTGCCGGATGACATGATCCCCAACCAGATGACCATACGTGTCATTGATGGTCTTGAAATCATCAAGATCCATGATCAGGATGCTCAGAGGAATATTCATGCGTCTGGAACGCCTGATTTCTTCAGTCAAAGCAGCAAAAGAAGCTTCGTGATTGAGTAATTGGGTCATAGGATCAAGGCGAACCAGTTCCTTGAGCTGAGTATTTTGCTTTTCAATATTGAGTTGGTCCAAATAGCTGCGTTTTCTCATCTGGTACAACTCGATTGACAAGGATTGAATGATCATCATGAATACAGTTGTGTTGATTCGAGTGGCCAGGACTGCATCTGGATTTGACATGAAGATTGGCAGTGGCAGGACGAAACTGACAAACGACACACCATGGATGATGAAACTTTCCCTGGGATGCATGACGATTAAAACCACAAGTCCTGCAATCACCATGAAAAACATATGGGTCATGTCTGCCTGGCGCGCTGACCAGAACGACAAGCTACAACCATACGCGATGGTGACGCAACTATACAGGTATTGGACAGCCTTGATCCGCCACACGGGCCAACGCTCAAACTGGATTCGCATCAACCAGATCAATGGCGTCAACAGGATGCTCACCGCCACAAACGCCAGGATCAGCGGTCCGGTATTGAATAGGCGATGCTGGATAAAATAGAGCGGAAAGACAAGACCAATCAATGCGAGACTGGCAATAGAAAGTCGCCGTGTGTTCTCAAAAAGAATCACACGCTCCAAGGTGGCATCAGCCGCAGCTTTCAGTTCAGGCTGGATTTTCGTCATGATCCTTGATCATGAATCGGCGGATGCCGCGCCAGGTGATGGCCATGGCAAAAAACTGGCTCATGGCCAGGGCCAGGGTCAGGTACCAGACAGCTGCGATCAGAACCGTGGCGACTGAGCCGTTCAGCAGCAAGGCACCAGGAACAACCAGCAGCAAGACTGCCGAGATCAGCAGGTAAAGCAGATTATAAGGCAGACGCAGAATCACAAACAGCAGGCTGTTGCGATAGATCTGTCCCAGGGACAGTTTAAAGGTCACAATCATCGGATAGACATAAGCTTGCATCATCAGCCAGACCAGTGCAGCCGCTGACAAGAGAATCTGGATCGCCAGGCGGACGGAACCAGGCAAAAAATCGGCCGTCCGGTAAAAGGTCAGGTTGATGACCAGGACAACCCATGCCGCTCCGCTGATCAGGCTCGCCAGCAAGGACTGGCGCCAGTTGTCCTTCGTGTGCTCCCAAAAGTCAGACCAGGTGAAAACATGCTCGTCCCGGATGTAATTGCGCAAGATAAATGAAAATCCAGCCTGGAAAGGTCCTGCCACCACCAATTGCAGGCCCGTCAGCGCCAGCGCGGTGATCAGGTAGAACAAGGTCAATTGCGATACAGCTGCAGCTTCCAACGACTGGTCGGCCGTCCCCTCCAGTCCGAGAGCCTGGAACGACTCGATCAGGGTCGCGACCGACAGTCCTGGGAAAAGGGCTGCCAGCAAGTAGATCGAAAGGAAAAAGGCCAGAATCAGGGCTGGCAAATGGAACACGATCATCATGAAGTTGAGTTTGATCAGTTCCCAGAAGCGCCGGGTCAGAATCTCCAGCGTGCCAAGCACGGGGCCCTTGTCCGGTTCATCCTTGCGAACGCCTGGCCCTTCCTTGGTAAAATCAAACAAACCGAAAAATCCTGCCATGGCATCAACCATCCTGTCTAAAATGAAAATCAGTCTAATAAAATAATCTTATCGTTTCAGGGTAGCCGGAGCAAGGTTCAAACGCTCAGCCAGCTGGTCGATCTCGGTGAGCGCCCGGTTGACCAGCGCTTGCTGGCGGGCTGGTTTACCTTTGAATTTCCCTTCCAGGGGGGCAATCAGGCCGAAATTGGCGTTCATCGGCTGGAAATGCCTGGCATTGGCCTGGGCAATGTAATGGGCCAGCGAGCCGATGACCGTTCCTGGTCCGGGCAGATAGAACTTGCGGTCGCCCTCGTCCATCCCGGAAAACTCCAGCGCGGCCTGGATTCCAGCCACTAATCCGGACGAAGCGGATTCGACATAGCCTTCGACACCGGTCATCTGGCCGGCAAAATAGAGTGGTTGCGGTCGTCGGACGCGGTAGTCGGGGTTGAGGATTTCGGGCGATGGCAGAAAGGTGTTGCGATGCATCACCCCATAACGGACAAATTCTGCCTGCCCGAGTCCGGGAATCAGGCGAAACACGCGCTGCTGCTCCCCTTGTCTGAGCCGAGTCTGGAAGCCGACCAGGTTGTAGAGGCTGGCGGCCTGGTTGTCCTGGCGCAGCTGGACGCAGGCATAGGGTTCCCTGCCGGTGCGCGGGTCGACAAGGCCAACCGGTTTCAACGGGCCGAACCGGATCGTGTCCGGGCCACGCTTGGCCATGGATTCGATCGGCATACAGCCTTCGAAGACAATTTCGCGGTCAAAATCCTTGACTTCGGCCAGTTCGGCCGCGATGAGCTCGCGATAAAAATTTTCGTAAGTGTCCCGGTCCATGGGACAGTTGATGTAGTCATCACCGCCACGGCCATAGCGGGACTGGCGGAAGGCGATCGACAAATCGATCGATTCATACGTGACGATCGGGGCGGCGGCATCAAAAAAATGCAGCGTAGACAATCCCAGCTGGTCGCGGATGGCATCGAACAAGCCACCCTCGGTCAGCGGTCCGGTCGCGATGATGACAGGGCCATCCGCTGAGTCCGGCAGGGTATCGATCCGCTCCGAAGCAATTTCGATCATCGGGTGCTGCTCGATCGCTCGGGTTACAGCCGCTGCGAAGAGATCCCGGTCCACCGCGAGGGCACCTCCGGCCGGCAGTGCGGTCTGGTCCGCCGCAGCAAGGATCAGGGAGCCGAGACGGCGCATTTCTTCCTTGAGCAAGCCAACCGCATTTTCCAGCCGGCTGGCCCGGAGGGAATTGCTGCAGACCAGCTCCGCAAATTGGCTGCTGTGGTGGGCTTCGGTCATCTGGTGTGGCTTCATGTCGATCAGCCGCACAGGGATGCCGCGGCTGGCGACCTGCCAGGCTGCTTCACAGCCTGCCAGACCGGCACCGACAATGGTGACTTTACGCGCCATGATTCTCCCCTGCCGCCTGGTCCTCTGATGTTTTGTCCTCGGTTGCAGCCGGTTTTTCCTTTTTCTGGTTAGTCGGGCATTCCCGGTTGCCGCATTTGGGGTACGAACGGCCCTTGAAGTGCTTGAGCACCATATAGGTACCACAGACCTCACAGGTCCGGCCATCGATCGGCAGATCCCAGGAAATGAAATCACAATTGGGGTCGCTGCCCTTCTTGTCACAGGTGTAGAAACGGCTGCCCTTGAATTTCTTGGAGACGCGCTGGACCAGGCCGGAGCCACATTTGGGGCAATGGGCTTTGATTTCCTGCTCGAGGTTCTTGGTGTACTTGCAGGTCGGATAATTGGAGCAGGCAATGAACTTGCCGTATCGGCCTTCCTTGATCACCAGGTCTCCTTCCTGGCAATCCGGACATTTGTCGCCGGTCGGCACATCGGCAATCTTGACGCGCTCGATGCCATCCGTGGCCTTGACGATTTTGTCATGGAAGGGCGGATAAAAACGGTCCAGGATTTCGACCCAGTTGTTTTCGCCTGATTCCACCGTATCGAGCTCTTTTTCCATGTCGGCGGTGAATTCAACATCGACGATGGATTCGAAATTTTTCTCCAGCAGCTCCGTCACAGCCTTGCCCAGCTCTGTCGGCAGGAGGTATTTCTTGTCTTTTTCGACATATTTGCGGTCGAGGATGGTCGAGATCGTGGGAGCATAGGTGGATGGGCGTCCGATCCCCTTCTCTTCCATCGCCTTGATCAGGCTGGCCTCCGTGTAGCGCGCCGGTGGCTGGGTGAATTTCTGCTCGGGTGTGATCTTGTCGAGCAGCAGCGTTTCACCCTCTGTCAACTCGGGCAGTTTCTCCCGAGTCTCTTCTTCCGATTCCTTTTCCGGTTCGCTGTCGACCAGGGCGACGCCGTACTGGGCCAGGTAGCCGGGGAAGCGGATGGTTTCACCACTGACCCGGAACAGGTGGGTTTGCCCACTGACCAGGTCGGCTACAACGGTGTCGATCTGGGCGGCAGCCATCTGGGAGGCCATGAACTTGTCCCAGATCAACTGGTAGAGTCTGAACTGGTCATGGGAGATCTGGGCTTTGATCTGCTGCGGTGGCAAATCAAAATGCGCTGGCCGGATCGCTTCGTGGGCATCCTGGGCTTTGTTGCGGTTTTTGAACTGGCGCGGTGTCTTGGGCAGATATTCCGCACCGAATTTGTCCTTTATATAAGTACGAGCTTCCTGTTCCGCTTCTTCCGAGATGCGGACCGAGTCAGTACGGATATACGTCACCAGAGCCGTTGCACCGAGGCCTTCGATTTCCACACCTTCGTACAGCTGCTGGGCGACACTCATCGTTTTCTTGGCGGTGTAGCCCAGGTAGCGCGATGCTTCCTGCTGCAGGGTACTGGTGGTGAACGGCGCATTCGGCTGCTTTTGCTTGCTGCCTTTCTTGAGCTTGACCACAGTGAAGGGCTGGTTTTGCACGGCTGCCAGGATGGCTTCGGTATCAATCTGGTTCGTCAGTTTGACTTTTTCGACTTTGCCTTCGACCCATTCACCGTGATAGCGGGCTTTGAAAACGGGATCCTTGGCTGTCTTATGCAAGAACGCCGTCAACAGCCAGTATTCCTCCGGCTTGAACCGGACAATTTCCCGCTCGCGGTCGACCACCAGGCGGGTGGCTACAGACTGGACACGACCGGCAGACAGGCCCTTGCGGACTTTTTTCCAGAGCAGGGGGCTGAGTTCATATCCAACCAGCCGGTCCAGAACCCGCCGGGCTTGCTGGGAATTGACCCGGTTCATGTCGATCGGCCGGGGCTGGTCGACTGCTTTGACCACAGCCGGCTCGGTGATTTCATTGAAGGTGATGCGGCAGGGACTGGTCTCGTCAATCTTGAGAACCTGTGCGATGTGCCAGGCAATGGCTTCTCCTTCACGGTCAGGGTCGGTTGCGATCAGGATCCGGTCGGACGTGGCAGCCATTTCCTTCAGTTCGGTGATCACCTTGTCTTTGCCCTTCATGGTTGTGTACTGGGGTTTGTAGGCATGTTCGACATCAACGCCCAGCTTGGAGGCTGGCAGGTCGCGGATATGGCCGACTGATGCGGTGATCCGGTAATTCTTGCCGAGATATCGGCCGATGGTTTTCGCCTTGGCCGGTGATTCTACGATAACTAAATTTTTTCCCATGAAGTCCTATCCTTGTTTTTTTACAGCCAATCAGGCCGGATGCAAGCGCTATTCGTCCATTATATACTTGAATCTCCAAGCTCTGTCAAAGCATACCGGCCTCGATTGAGCACCAGATAGCCCTGAAGCTCCAGCAAAGCAACCCGGGCCATGGTCTCCTGTGCCAGATCTGGAATCTCTGAAAGGATCTCGTCCATGGTCAGGCTGTGGATGCGCAAGGTCTGCAGAATTCTGCAAACAGCATCATCCTGGACGCCCGTTTCTCTCTGCTGCAAGGGATCAAGCCAGGAAAGCTGGCGTTCCAGCCCGCAAATCTGGAAAATGTCATCCGCAGACTCCAGGACATGCGCGCCATCCCGGATCAGCTGATGGCATCCTGCACTGGCCTGGTCGAGGATGCTACCCGGCACGGCAAATACGTCGCGGTTCTGGTCGGCAGCATAGGTGGTGGTAATCAGTGTGCCGCTTTTCTGCGCAGCTTCCATGACCGCCACCGCCTTTGACAAGCCGCTCAAGAGCCGGTTCCGGGCCGGGAAATTCTGGCGCACGGGCGGCACACCCGGTGGATGTTCGGATAGAATCACCCCCCTTTCAGCCATCTCGGCAATCAAACCGGCATTTTCCGGCGGATAGTCGTAGTCATGGCCAGAGGCGATCACTCCGATTGTGAATCCCTGGTTTTTCAATGCAGTCTGGTGCGCCAGCGTGTCGATCCCCCGGGCGAGGCCACTGACGATCACGGCACCACCCTGGCACAGACCGCGTGTGATCTTGCGCGTCACTTTCTGGCCATAGACGGTCGGTCGCCTGGTCCCGATCACCGTGACCCAGGGGAAACAGCGAAGCATGTCCGGCAGCAGGTTGCCACGGACATAGATCAAGGCCGGACACGTGTTGAGGTCATGCAACGCCTTGGGATACTGTGGATCTCCGCTCAAAACGGGTTTGATCGCCAGATGGGCACACTGCCGGGCCAGGGCGATGGCTGACCGCTGGCTGCTTGTGTCCTGCAGGGCTTGATGGAGGGTGAGCGCCTGGGACTCGATGCGCCCACGGTCATTGGCCAAGGTGTCTTCCCGGTTGTCATCCTTTGCTGTCAGCAAGCCAATGAGGCCCTCCAGGTCCAGCTGTATCAGCTGCGCCAGATCGGGACATGGATCCGTCAACTTGCGCAGCTCGGCGTGCTTCAAGTTCAAGGTGCGCTGGCACTGGGTCAGATGGATGGCCATGGCCAGGTTCATGGTGTCAGAAGGTTGGTCCATTACAATTCACCCTCCGGAAACAGGTTGATCCGGTAGCCAAGTGCCTCGGCCAGGTGTCCTGGTGTGACCGTTCCGGACAGATCGAGATCAGCGATGGTCCGGGTCACCCGGAGCAGTTTCTGGTAGGACCGCACGCTCAGATGATAGCGTTCAGCGGCCTGGCCAGCGAGTCTCAGGACGGCAGGTGGAATGGCCAGAACGCCAGCCAGATCAGGGTCTTCAAACCGGCCATTGAGCACAGGCTCCTTGCCCAGGGCCCGGCAACGATCCGTCTGGATTTGCCAGGCTGCAGCAATTTTTTGCCGCAACAGGGGTGAAGACATCGTTGCCTGATCTGCCGATTGCGGCTGGACCGTCTTGATCAGGTCATCTGGCGCCGGGCGGCGAATGTCGATCGCGAGGTCCAGGCGATCCAGCAGGGGGCCACTGATTTTGCCCAGATGGCGCGCCACCGCATCCGGCGTGCAATGGCAGCGCTGCCCTGGTTCGAAATATTCACCACAACGGCAGGGGTTGGCGGCTGCAACGAGGAGAAAATCTGCCGGCAGCACCAGATTGTAGCGCAGGCGGGAGAGATGGATCTCTCGGTCTTCCAGAGGCTGGCGCAGCATGTCAACGACGGAACTGTCCATCTGTGTCAGTTCATCCAGGAACAGCACCCCCAGGTGCGACAGGCTGAACAATCCGGGCACAGGCGGACTGCCGCCACCGGTGAGGGCATGGCGGGTGACTCCGGAATGAGGGGCCAGGAACGGTCGTTCTGTAACCAGACCCGGCTGGCCCACCATCCGGTTGGCGGCACTGTGGATCTTGGTGACCATCCTGGCTTCATCCGGATCCAGCGGCGGCAAAATCCCCGGCAACGTGGAAGCCAGGACAGTCTTGCCACTGCCGGGCGAACCAAGCATCAGCAGGGGATGCCAGCCAGCCGCGGCCAGGGTCAGGGCCCGGATGGCCTTGGCCTGGCCTTGGATCATCCGGATATCCGGCGCCCTGGCAGCCAGACCTGGACGAACTGGCTGGGGTATTCCCTCCCCTGACTCCTCGGGCATGCCCTGGGACAAAATCCGGGCACTGTCGGCCAATGTCCATGCACCTGCGATCACAAGGCCCGCTGAAGCTGAGGTCCTGGCTTCCGCCACATTGTCTGCAGGCACCAGCAGATGGCGCAATTCGGCCTGATGGATGGCCGCGGTCCGGTTGAAAACACCTGGAATCGGCCGGATCGTGCCATCCAGTCCCAATTCTCCGAAAGCACCTGGTAGCTGGTTGTTAAAGGATGGATGCAGCTGCACCTGGCTAGATGCGACCAGGATCGACAGCGCCAGGGGCAGGTCAAAGGCACTGCCTTCCTTGCGCATCCAGGCTGGCGCCAGACTGGCGGTCACACGGCTGGACGGAAAAGCAAAGCCGCTGTTCTTGATCGCAGCCTTGATCCGGTTTCTTGATTCGCGGATCGCCGAGTCACCCAGTCCGACAATTTCAAAAGACGGCAGACCTGGCAGCAAGGCGACTTCAATTTCAATCAGGACACCTTCGATCCCGTGGATGGCAGCAGAGCAGAACCGGCCGTATTTAAGGTGCATGCGAAGTCCCCCTTTTCGTTCTGACTTCCAGCCTAGCAAAACACCTCGTGGCCAGACAGATTGAATCGTGCGACAAAAGTCGCCAGAATTCGACAGGGCCTTTCAGGTAACAAGCTGCCAGATGCACTGTTTTCAGGGGGGCTGCGGCCGGATGACAAGACCTGGCAGTCGACAAAGCGCCTTTAGTTGAACGGATGCCGAGAATCTGCCATAATACCTCTGTTTATTGATGAGGAGGACCTTCATGCGTCTGGGAATTGTCGGTTTGCCCAATGTCGGCAAAAGCACGTTGTTTAATGCCATCACCAAGGCGGGGGCTGCTGTCGCCAATTATGCCTTTTGTACCATCGATCCGAATGTCGGGGTTGTCGCCGTGCCGGATCCCCGGCTCGACAAACTGGCCGAGATGTACCATCCGGAAAAATACACCCCGGCCACGATCGAATTTGTCGACATCGCCGGCCTGGTGCGCGGCGCCAGCAAAGGTGAAGGCCTTGGCAACAAGTTCCTGGCCAACATCCGCGAAGTCGATGCCATCGTCCATGTGGTGCGCTGTTTTGATGACTCCGATGTCATGCATGTCGACGGCCAGACCGACCCGGCCCGCGACATCGAAACCATCAATCTTGAACTGATCTTGAGTGACATGGAATACATGGAGCGCCGGATCGACAAGACGAAAAAGATGCTCAAGGGCGGCGACAAGAAATTCCAGGCCGAGCTGGAGGTGCAGGAAAAAATCCTCGCCTGCCTCGAATCAGGTAAATCCGCCCGTACCCTCACGTGGGAAGAAGATGAAAAACCGTACCTGCGCGACCTGTTCCTGCTGACGATCAAGCCGGTGCTCTATGTGGCCAACATCGCCGAAGATGCCCTGGCCGGACCCGAGCCGGACTATGTCGCCACCGTGCGGGCCATTGCGGCTACGGAAGATGCCGAAGTCGTCACCATCAGTGCCAAGATCGAAGAAGAGATCTCGGTTCTGGAAGATGAAGAACGCGCCCTGTTCCTCCAGGACCTGGGGCTTGAGGAATCAGGTCTCGACAAGATCATCAAGGCCGGCTATCACCTGCTGGGCCTGATGTCCTTCTTGACCGCCGGGCCGACCGAAGTGAGAGCATGGACGATCAAGCGCGGCACTAAGGCGCCCCAGGCGGCTGGCAAGATCCATTCCGACTTTGAACGCGGTTTCATCCGGGCCGAGGTCGTCAATTTCCATGACCTGATGGCCAGCGGCACCTATGCAGCCGCCCGGGAAAAGGGTCAGGTCCGCTCCGAAGGCAAGGAATATGTGATGCAGGATGGCGACGTCGTCCTGTTCCGCTTCAACGTCTGATTCTTCCATCCGTACGCTTTTAAAGGGCTTCCCAATGCAGGTTGGGAGGTCCTTTGTGCTTCATTATTTCCGAATGACCTGGATCAGCCTTGCAGTTTTTTCGCCAGATACACATCCAGCCAGACAATCAGACCGACCGGAAGCAAACCCATGACAAGCACAGCAAAAAGAAAGGCCAGATAGTGTGGTACTTGCAACGAACCAGATTGTGGGCCCAGGATCAGAAGGGGGATCGCAGCACTATGAAAAATCAGCCAGGCGATCAGGCTCTGTGGTCGCACGAGCGCCTGACGAATCGACAAGCGCTGCAGACCATTGGAACCGGCTCGCCCTGTGGAGGATCTCGGAACAATCAAGCTCAGCCAGGCCAGGTCGACCAGGAGCAGGCCTCCGGTAAAAAACAGGCCCGCCTGTGCCAATGGATGATTAGACAAGCCAGCGCCAAAACGGATCCATATGAACATCGCAGTCCCTGTGGATGTCATCAGGTTTAAGACTGAAAGGCCCGGACTGACGCGATGGCGTTTCGCACCTTGATCCATGCGGTCAGACTGGATCCTAGTCACGGTCATCTCCTGCAGCGTCTTTGGCCAGGGATTGGTACCGGATGCCCCGGCTGGCCAGTTCGTCCTTGAACAATGCTTCAACAGCCTGCACCAGCGCGCCATAGTCCCCGCTGTTATCGATCAGGTGGTCGGCGATCGCCTGGTATTCATCCCGGGTCATTTGCATCGCAATCCGGCGCCGGGCGTCGTCTTCGGCCATTCCCCGGCTGAGAAGGCGGCTGATGCGCACCTCGTCTTGTGCCCAGACAACCCAGACTTGGTTGACAGAATCCAGAAAGCCTTGCTTGACCGGTATTGGCACATCCAGTACGGCAGCCTTGACCTTCTTATCCTTGAGTTTCTCAATCTGGCGCTGCATTTCCGCGATCACTTCACGATGGACGATCTGGCTGAGCTGATCGAGAGATTTACGGTCAGTAAAAACCTGGTGGGCCATTTTGGCACGGTCCAGGCCGCCTTTGGCGTCGAGCACGGAGCGGCCAAAAGCAGCCACAATGGGCTCGATGGCCAGACCATCCGGTGCGGTCGCCTGACGCGAGATTTCATCGGCGTCGATGACAGCAAGTCCAGCCTGACGGCACAAATTGGCTACCGTTGTCTTGCCGCAGCCAATGCCGCCGGTGATTCCAATGATGAACATCGTTTGATTTTCTCCTTAGTCCTAACATAAAGATCCAGTCTCCAGGCCAGCCTCGAAGGGGTGGCTCTCAATCCTTGCACTCACTCCAGCGCTGGCCCTGCTTGACTTCGGCAATCAGCGGCACAGAGAGCTCGAGGGCATCTTCCATCGCCTGCTTGAGCAAGGCTGCTGCAGTGGTTGCTTCGGCCAGAGGGGCTTCGACGATCAGTTCGTCGTGGACCTGCAGGACGAGACGCGCCTTGAGTCCCTCCTGGATAAACAAATTGCGCGCCCGGACCATGGCCATCTTGATCAAGTCGGCGGCTGTGCCCTGGATCGGTGTATTCATCGCCGCCCGCTCACCGAACTGGCGCAGGTTGCGGTTGGCCGACTGCAGTTCCGGCAGATAGCGGCGCCGGCCGAACAAGGTCTCGACATAGCCTTGTTCATAAGCCTGCCTGACGAGCCGGTCGAGATAGGCCCGGACCTGGGGATACTGGCTGTTGTAGCCGGCGATGTACTGGTGGGCTTGCTTGACCGTGACGCCGAGGTCGCGGGCCAGGCCGAAATCGCTGATGCCATAGACGATGCTGAAGTTGACGGTCTTGGCTACCGCCCGCTGGGCAGAGGTTACTTCACGATCCGAAACGCCGAAAATGTGGCAGGCCGTATTGGTGTGGATGTCTTCGTTTTCATTGAAAGCCTGTTGCATTGCCGGATCTTCGGCCAGATGGGCCAGAAGGCGCAGCTCGATCTGCGAATAGTCGGCATCGAGCAGGACATGGCCGGGCGAAGCGATGAACGCGGCCCGGATCCGGTTGCCTTGTTCGCTGCGGATCGGGATGTTCTGCAAATTGGGCTCAGTGCTGCTCAGACGACCGGTGGCAGTCAGGACTTGGTTGAAGGTCGTATGGACGCGGCCATCGGCCGGATCAATCGCCTTGCGCAAGCCTTCGACAAAGGTCGAACGCAATTTGGCCAGCAGACGATGCTCGATGATCGGGGCGATCACCGGGTGCTGGTCGATCAGGCGTTCCAATTCCTCCGAATCTGTCGAATAATTGCCACCGCTGCGCTTCTTGCCAGTGGCCAGGCCAAGATGGTCAAACAGAACTGCGCCCAGCTGTTTCGGGGACATCAAGTTGAAGGTCTTGCCACTCAAGGCGAAAATCTGCTCCTGCAGGGCATCGATCCGCGCCTGCATATCCTGTGACAAGTCAGCAAGAATTGCCTGGTCGATGGCAAACCCGGCCAGTTCCATTTCGGCCAGGACACCCGCCAGGGGCAGTTCCACCTGGTATGCCAAGTGCTCGATCCCCCGTTCGGCAATGGCTTGCTTCTGGGCCTGCCAGAGATCGGACAGGGCAGCGACAGCCAGCGGTGACTGTTCGAGGTTCCAGGATTCCCAGGTTTGCTGGGAGTCGTTAACGGGGGCAACGGTTTCCAGTGCAGCAAACAGGTCCTGCTGCCGGCTGGCTCCTGTAGAGGGGGCAGTGTCAGACCCGGCACGAACATTCTCCGGGCCCTGGAAAGGCCAATGATGACCGGTCACCCGGCTGTACAGACGGGTGAAGTCCGGCTTGCCATCGAGCTGGTTCAACAGATACGCAGCAACCAGGACATCGCGGACCGGTCCCGGCAAAGCAGGCAAGCGGAATGCACGCAAGATCTTCTTGTAATCGTAGGTCAATGCCGGTACCGTTTCCTGGCCCAGAAGGGACCAGGCCCGGGCCAGATCCTGGGCCGGAAGACCCTGGATCCGACAGGGATCGGTGGCGGGCACCGACCAGAGCAACTGGCCCTCCGGTCCCAGGACAAACGCCAGGCAGCCGTCGGGCTGGTTTTTGACGGTCTGGATGGCGGACTTGAAATCAGTGATCGAGCCTGTTGTGTACGCAACTGTTGTGTTCTGTGCCATCGCCACTGGCAGGGGCTCGGTATCAAGTCCAAGCTTGGCAACCAGGCTGCGGAAATCGAGCCGGGCCAGCATTTCCAGCAAAGCCGGTCGGTCCGGCTGGAGGGACTTGAGCTCAGCCAGCGAAACCGGCAAAGGCACCTCACAATCGATCTGCGACAGCTGGCGTGACAGATAGGCCATCTCGCGGTTTTCCGCCAGTTTGGCAGCCAGATTGGGCTTGATGTCAGCGAGATGCTCATAGATCTGGTCCAGGCTGCCAAAGCGGGAGACCAGGTCGAGTGCGCCTTTTTCTCCAATGCCTTTGACTCCGGGAATGTTATCGGATGGATCGCCCATGATCGCCTTGAGGTCGACGAATTGCTCGGGTCCAATGGTGTAGCGCTCTCGGACAGATTCCGGGGTGTAGATCTGAACCTCCGTCTTGCCGGTCGTCGTGACGGGGTGCCAGATCGAGATATGATCATCGACCAGCTGGAAGCTGTCTTTGTCTCCGGTCAGAATCGCCACGTCCGAGCCTTCAGACTCTGCCTTGCGTGCCAGCGTACCCAGGATGTCGTCGGCCTCATAACCAGGCACCTCCACCCGACCCACGCCCATCAGGTCGAGAAGCTCCTTGAGGATGGGCAGCTGGACAGCCAGATCATCCGGCATCCCTTTGCGGGTCGCCTTGTAGCCGTCAAACATCTGGTGGCGGAAAGTCGGTTCCTTGCGGTCAAAGGCGGCCACGATCTGATCTGGCCCATAGTCGGCTTTGAACCGCAGGAACATGTTCAGGAAGGCATAGAGGGCACCGGTCGGGGTGCCATCCGGCGCCGTGAGGCGGTTTCTTCCGGCCAGACCGAAAAAGGCCCGGTTGATCAGGCTGTTGCCATCGATCAGCATTAATTTTTCAGGCAAAATCAAGTTCCTCCAAATTCAAGGATCAGGTATTGGCAATCAGGCTGTTGCAATGCCTGCCAGGCAGCGGTTGCTTCGGTGGCGAGCCAGTCGGTGAGCAGCCGTTCTGCTTCATCTGCGGAGGCTGCGGTCAGGCTGACCGCTGGCGTGAGGTCTGCCATTGCATCCGCGACCACCTCTGCCGTGTTCTTTCCGGCTGCCACGGGCCAGGCTGTGATCAGCCGGTTGGGCTCGATCCAGATGGCAGAGCTTGCCCCGGCCAGGATTTCCCCGGCCAGGACTGGCACACCGGGGGCAGACTGGCGATCGACCGGCAGGACAAAATCTTCGCGGATGGCGTACCAGGAATGGACTGCAGCCGTGAAGAGCCTGGCCTCGGCGACTGGAGCTGATTCTGTCTCCGGTTGCGGTTCGAAAAGTCCTTTTCCACTGCCCGAGCCGCCCGCGGCAGTGACATCAGGTGCCCCGGCGGCTTCTGGTACAGCCATGTCCACAGACTGGTCAAGCATCGCCGCTGCTGTTGTTTCTGGCAGCGATGCCGTGGAACGGGCTGGCTGATTGGCCAAAGTGTAAAGAGACCACAAGCCAGCCAACACGACAAGGGTAGCTGCAGCCAGGCCGAAGCGGCGCAGCTGGACAGGCCTGGGTAAAAGGGTTCGGGTACGCACAGCCTGTTGCGAGGCCTGTTCCGTCTCGTGCCGGACCGACTCGAGCAAACGGGCCGAAAATTCTGGTGTCGGAGCTGAAGCAGGGATCTGACGCTGGGCCAGCGTCCGATAGGGCAGCCAGCGGCGCACGTGTTCCAGCTCTTTGCGGCAAGATGCACAATGGGCCAGGATGTGTTCCAGCTCGGCCTTCTCCTTACCCTGGATGGTGTTCTCCAGATAGCGGATCATCTGGTCCTCACTGAGGCGCGCTGGCTTGTGTCGTCTGAAATGGATCATCCCTGCACCTCCCTTCCGCGCTTTGGACGGGTAAGAGTGTGGATTTGTTCCGGTTGGCCAAACGAAGACCCCGGATGATCCTCCAGACTGGCCATGACCTGGTTTCTGGCCCGGAACAGGCGCGATTTCACCGTACCCTCGGATAGACCCAGCCGGGCGGCGATTTCTTCGTAGGACAAGCCCTGGAGGTCGCGCAGGATCAGGACCTCGCGCATCGCTGGCTTGAGCTGGCTGATCTGGTACAAAAGCGTGCGCCCGAGCTCGTGGTTGATCGCCTGCTCATCGGGCAGCGGACTTTTATCCGGCAGCTGGATGAAACAGTCCCCGTCTTCGTTTTCCTGGTCGATCGAGGTGGTCGGATGGCTTTTTTTACTGCGTTGCAGATCATGGCAGACATTGACCGCGATCCGGTAGATCCAGGTGTAGAACGAAGACCGGCCCTGGTATAGGGACAGGGAGCGATAGGCCTTGAGGAACGTCTCCTGGGTGCAATCCTCGGCATCGTCGCGGTTGCCGAGCAAGCCGAGGCAGACATTGAAAATACGCGCCATGTGGCTTTGCACCAGCAGGCCAAACGCTTCCCCGTCACCTTTCATCGCTTGTTCGATCCATTCTTTTTCATTGTTGGCAAACATACCGCCATTATATCATTACATCCAGCCGGGAGGCGATTTCTTTACGTCTCTGGGTGGTATAATAGGCCTGCCGGGAGGTCCGTTATGCTTAAACGATTTTCTATTTCCCGTGAAGAAATCCTGCCCAAGTACGGTATGCCGCTGGATGCGGCAACCCAGCGGGATCTGGGAGCAGCTATCTATTCGATTGTCTTCGGCATGGCTTATTTCATCATCACCGGCTACCCGGGCGCATCCCCCCTTTTTACGTCTTTTCTCAAGGATTACCTCGGGGTCAGTGACAGTGCCTATGGCCTGATCCTGACCTTGCCCTTCATCACGGTCCTGATCCAGGTGCCTTTCACGGTCTATGTTGCGCGTCATGGCCGGATCAAACAATCCTTCCTGGTGGCTGGATCCCTGGCCAAGGTCACCTTCCTGACACTGGCCTTCCTGCCCATCCTGGGGGATCGGCTCAACAGCCAGGCCGCCTTCCTTGTTGTGGTGGTGACGATCCTCCTGACCTCCACCTTCAACTGGATCGCCGATTCGGCAATCAACACCTGGTTTGGCTCCCTGATCCCAACCGAGATCAAGGGCCGCTATTTCTCCACGCGCCAGATGATCTTCACCATCGCCATGCTGTTCTACGCCCTGACCATGTCCCAGCTGCTCCAGCTGCTGCGCGACTGGCGCTGGAAATACACGTTGTTCTTTGGCTTGGCCGTCCTGTTCGGATTGATCGACATCCTGTTCTATACCAAGGTCCGCCCTCCGGAAAAGGCCTATTTGCCCTGGTTTCACACCAGTCCAGAGCAAAAGGTCCAGACCTTCACCATGCACCAGTTCCTGATGCCACTGCGCGACAGCCGCTATCGTGCCTATCTCCTGTTTACGATCAGCTGGAGTTTCTCGATGCAGATTTCCGGTCCTTACTACAACGTCTACATGTTCAATGACCTGAAATTCTCCCTTGGCCAGATGACACTTCTGAGCCAGATCATCCCAGCCATTGCCACGATCCTGTTCCTGCGCCGGATCGGGCGGGCCTTTGACCACTACGGCTTCAAGCCGATCCTGATCCTGTCCTGCGGCGTCTCCCTGGTCCTGCCAGTCTCCTGGATGTTCGCCACGGTTGATTCCAACTGGTTTGTCTACCTGTCCAATGTCCTGTCCGGCATTTTCAACATCGGAATCGAACTGGCGATCATGAGCCTGGCCATTTTTCTCGCACCCCATGCCGAGCGCAGCGCTTACCTGGCCATGAAAAGCATCGCCATGGCCCTTCTGGGCTTTGTACCGGCGATTATGATCGGCGGCTTCCTGTCGGATCTGCTGCGGCCGGTCCTGCTCGCAGCCCAGCTGCCGTTTTTCCGTGGCCAGGTGATGAATCCGTTCCATGTCCTGTTGATCCTGACCTTCTCGCTGCGCCTCATGACGCTGCTCGTCTTCGCCAGGCGGCTCCATGAACCGACTGCCATGTCATTCTCTGATTTTGTCGCCCATGCCAATGCCACCCATCTGGCCCAGCTGCGGCGCCAGCGTGTCCTGTTGCGTGAAAAAAGGCGCCGTCTCAGACAGCGCCTCAATCCCCGGAAAAAATAAGCGATTCGAGCGGTCCATCTGGCACAGCAGATGGACTTTTTCTTTCAGGACAGACTGGATTTCATCAGATCTCAGCCACCAGCTCGATTTCGATCCGGGCTGATTTGGGCAGGGCTGCCACCTGGACCGTGGAGCGCGCTGGTTTGTGGTCCGCGAAAAATTCGCCATACAGGCCATTGACGACGGCAAAATCGGCCAGATCGGCCAGGAAAATGGTCGTCTTGACGACTTTTTGCGGACTGGAACCGGCCTGTTCGAGTACAGCGGCCAGATTGGCGAGCACCTGGCGGGTCTGGGTTTCAATATCCGCGCCTGCCATCTCATTGCTGACCGGATCGAGGGCGATCTGGCCGGAGGTGAACAGCAAACCATTGCTGACAACCGCCTGGGCATAGGGTCCGATGGGTTTGGGCGCATTGAGGGTGTAGATCGTTTTCATCAGCATTGATCCTCCGCGAGTTTCTGGGGTTGTATTTTCCGGCTGGATGGATCGGTGATATGAACTTCCACCGGCAGCCGGTGCTGGTGAAAAGCGGTCGAGATCATCAGTTTGATCCGGTTCAGCTGGTTGACCTCGCTCGCTCCAGGATCGTAGTCGATCGCGACAATATTGGCATCCTTGAACTGGCGGCGCAATTCCTTGATCATGCCTTTGCCGGTCACATGGTTGGGCAGGCAGGCAAACGGCTGGGCACAGATGACATTGGGTGCGCCGCTTTCGATCAGTTCGATCATTTCAGCGGTCAAAAACCAGCCCTCGCCGGAACTGTTGCCAAGCGACAGGACCTGTCTGGCCTTTTCGCCCAGTTCATGAATCGTGACAGGCGGATTGAATTTGCCGCTGGTTTTCTGGAGAGCCTTGACCATCGGCCGGCGGTACAATTCCAGCACACGGACCAATGTGTCACCCACCAGAGCCGACTTGGCACTCGTGCCAAGTTGCTCGTGATTCCAGCGCGCATTGGAGAAAGAATACAGGAAAAAGTCCAAAAGACCTGGCAGGACAGCTTCGCAGCCTTCGGATTCCACTACGCCGATGACGTTGTTGTTGGCGTCGGGATGGAACTTGACCAGGATTTCGCCGACAATGCCCACGCGTGGTTTGTCGCGATCCGGCCGGATCGGCAAGGCGTCGAATGCCTGGACGATCGCCTCCACCAGGCTCTTGAAAGCTATTTTTTTCTCCAGCAAGGGCGAATAGCCATCATTCAGGAACCATTCACGCGTCACCTGGTCCCAGTACTGGTACAAGGCATTGGCACTGTGTGGTTTGGTTTCATACGGACGGACCCGCAGCAGGACAGTCTGCAGCAGATCGCCCAGCACCAGTGCCTGGGCCGCCTGGTGGAGAAGTTTCGGTGAAAGGGTGAAACCGGGGTTCTTCTCGATGCCACCCGCACTCAGAGCGATGACTGGGACTTGGGGGAAACCGGCCTCGCGCAGGGCCTTGCGCAGGAAAGCGACATAGTTGGTCGCGCGGCAGCCACCACCGGTCTGGGTGATCAGGACTGAACAATTGTCCGGATCATATTCACCCGCCAGCAGGGCATTGACCAGCTGGCCGACTACGAGGATCGATGGGTAGCAGGCATCGTTGTTGACAAACTTCAAGCCCGTTTCGATATCCTCGCTCGTGGCATTTTCGAGAATGCGGGTGCGGTAGCCGCTGCGGTTGAAGACAGCCTCGATCATGCGGAAGTGGATCGGTGACAACTGCGGGGCGAGGATGGTGTGGTTCTTCTTCATCTCGCGGGTAAAAGGAATCCGCTCGATCACATGCGAGGCCAGGCTCACTTTGCGCGGGCCGTTCTTTTCCCGTTCGTCCATCGCCGCTTTGAGCGAACGCAGGCGGATCCTGGCTGCACCGAGATTACTGACCTCGTCGATCTTGAGCAAGGTATAGGTCTTGCCTTTGGCAGCGAGAATTTCCTGGACCTGGTCAGACGTGACCGCATCGAGGCCGCAGCCAAAGGACGTCAGCTGGACCAGCTCGAGGCGGGACTGGCTGGCCACAAACGCGGCGGCCTCGTAGAGGCGTGAATGGTAAGCCCACTGGTCAACCACCCGCAAGGGCCGCTCGAGATCGCCCAGACCAGCCACACTGTCCTCCGTCAGGACAGCCAGGCCCAGCGTATTGATCATTTGCGGGATGCCATGGTGAATCTCCGGATCCACGTGATAAGGACGTCCTGACAGGACGATGCCTTTGCAATCATGATCAACCAGAAATTGCAGGGCTTCCTGGCCTTTGGCGCGGATGTCGGCCTTGACCTGGTCCAGTTCGGCAAACCCCTTGGCGAGGGCGGTTTTGACTTCCTGGCTGGTGACTTTCCATTCTGCAAAGACATCGACCAGGCGTTGGGCGAGTTTGTCCCTGTTGTGCAGTGACAAGAATGGATTGATCAGCCGGACACTGCTTTCGGCGATTTTCTCGACATTGGTCCGGATGACTTCCGGATAGCTGACGACAATCGGACAATTGTAGTGATTGTTGGCCTCGGTGTACTCCTGCTGTTCGTAGGTGATGTCTGGATAGAAGATCTGGCGGATCCCCTTTTCGATCAGGTCCGTCACGTGGCCATGCGCCAGCTTGGCCGGATAGCAGACACTTTCCGAAGGGATGGAATCCATGCCCTTTTCAAACAGCTTGTGGTTGGATCGTCCGGACAGGACAACTCTGAATCCAAGTTCGGTCAGGAACGTGTGCCAGAGCGGGTAATTTTCGAATAAATTGAGTGTGCGGGGGATGCCAATCACACCACGCGGTGCCTTTTCAAGTGGCAGGGGCGCATAGCCGAACAGGCGCTTGTACTTGTAGTCAAACAGATTCGGCAGCGTGACCTTGTGGATCTCCTCTCCTGCCCCGCGTTCGCAGCGGTTACCGGAGACATAGCGCTCGCCATTGGAGAAACGCGAAATCGTCAGCTGGCACTGGTTGGTGCACAGTTCACAGTGGGTCAACTCGGTCTGGACCTCGAAAGCCGCCAGCTCCCTGGCTGCCATCAGGCTGGTGGCCTGGCCGGCATAGCGCTCACGGGCAATCAGGGCGGCGCCATAGGCACCCATCAGACCGGCAATATTGGGCCGGATCACTTCACGGCCGGCAACCTGTTCGAAGCAGCGCAAAATGGCATCGTTGAGGAAGGTTCCGCCCTGGACGACCACTTTCTGGCCGAGCTGGGACGGATCCTTGATCTTGATGACCTTGTACAGGGCGTTGCGCACGACCGAGTAGGACAGGCCGGCCGAGATGTCGCCGACGCTGGCACCCTCTTTCTGGGCCTGCTTGACGCGCGAATTCATGAATACCGTGCAGCGCGTGCCCAGGTCTACGGGATTTTGTGCCTCGAGCGCTTCGAGCGAGAAGGTGTGGGCATCCATGTGCAGCGTTTCGGCAAAGGTCTGGACAAAGGAACCACACCCGGATGAGCAGGCCTCGTTGACCATGATGCTGTCAATGACGCCATCGCGGACCTGCATGCATTTCATGTCCTGGCCGCCGATGTCGATGATGAAATCGACGCCGGGCAGGAAATGCTCAGCCGAGCGATAGTGGGCCATGGTTTCAATTTCGCCCTCGTCGACACCGAGGGCGGCCTTGATCAGGTTCTCGCCATAGCCAGTGACACAGGAACGGGCAATCCGCGCCGTCCTGGGCAACTGCTGGTAGAGCTTTTGCAGGATCGTGATCGCGCTTTTGACCGGATCTCCTTTGTTGCTCGCATAGTACGTGAAGATCAGCTCGCCCTGGCCATCGATCAGGACGGCCTTGGTTGTCGTGCTGCCAGCGTCCAGACCAAAGAAGCAGTCTCCCGTCGCCTGGGCGATATCCTTGAGCTCGACGGAGGCCTGCTCATGCCGCTTCTGGAAGGCCTGTTTCTCTTCCGGGCTGGCAAAAAGCGGTTTCATGCGGGAAATTTCAGGTTCGAGGCGGCTGGCGGTGGCAAAGCGGTCCCGGATGGCCTGGATCGGCTCGGGCGAGCCTTTGGCCAGAAGTGCTGCGCCCATGGCCACGTAGAGCTGGGCTTTGTCCGGGATGGTGAATTTCGCCACCTCTCTGTGCAGGGAACGTTCGAAAGCTTTGCGCAGCTCAGGCAGGAAGTGCAACGGACCACCGAGGAAAACGACGTGGCCGCGGATGGGTCGCCCGCAGGCCAGGCCGGCGATGGTCTGGTTGACAACCGCCTGGAGGACGGAGGCGGCCAGGTCTTCCTTGGCGGCGCCATCATTGATCAGGGGCTGCAAATCGCTCTTGGCAAACACCCCGCAGCGCGAAGCGATCGGGTACAGTTGCTGGTAATTGGCTGCCAGCTGGTTCAGTCCGGTGGCATCCGTCTGTAAGAGGGTGGCCATCTGGTCAATGAAAGCCCCGGTACCGCCGGCACAAGATCCGTTCATCCGCTGCTCAGGACTCGGCTTGAGGTAGGTGATCTTGGCATCCTCCCCACCGAGCTCGATGATGACATCAGCCGAAGGATCGAAAACCCGGATGGTTTCGGTCTCGGCGATGACCTCCTGGACAAAGGGCAGGCCGAGCCATTTGGCCACACTGACGCCACCGGAGCCGGTCACGCTGACCTGGACCTGGGCACCTGGATGGGCATCGGTCAGCTCGGCAAAAACACGCTCCAGTTCTCCGGCGATGTCCGCGTGATGGCGCCTGTAGCGCGAAAAAACCGTCCGGTAGCCATCGAGCAGAACCACCTTGAGGGTTGTTGAACCTATATCGATCCCAAGTTTCAATTGCTGGCTGAAATTCATCTGTGTACCTGTCCAAACAGTGCGGTCATCGACCAAGTTGACATGATATGAAATTTCCAAATTCAAATTTTAGCATAAAATCCATAGCCCGGCCATACGTCTGGCTACCAAACGATGCTGGAACCTGCTGCTCATTTCTTAATCAAGGGGTAGTTCAGGACGGTCTGGAAGGGGCAGCACGTGATCACTTCCAGGCTGGCAAGTCGGGTCGTGAATGGCTTGAAAGAGTCGATCAGGGCATCATAGGCGCGGGGCAGCTCGAGCGGATCCATTTCGAGAACCAGCGTGCAGTGTGGTGTCCATTCCGGCTCCAGATAGAGCGGGGAAAAATCCTGGCACAGCGGGTCCAGGATTTGGTGGATCTGGCGGTGGAGCGATAAAAGGTCGCCGTTGGCAGCCGGGACCAGATGCAGCACACCCTGCAACCCTGGGAAAATTCCCAGGCTGGAGAACCGGACCTCGATTTCGGACATGTTTTGCGCCAGCAGATGCAGTGCTGACTCAACCTGGACAAAATCTTCGGTTGAAAACTCCGATAAAGTGATGTGCGGCGCAAAACCGAAGCTTTCGTACAGGTCATTGACCCCATGGTCGGCCAGCCTGCGCATCCAGTGCCGGACCATGAAGTCCCCTGTGGGTTCAAATCCTGCGATCAAA
This sequence comes from Mageeibacillus sp. UBA5734, assembly GCA_002419365.1. Taxonomy (GTDB): domain Bacteria; phylum Bacillota; class Clostridia; order Saccharofermentanales; family UBA5734; genus UBA5734. The sequence goes on from DIGA01000067.1 coordinate 56,284, forward strand.
GCATAATCCATCGTTCCATCATAGCAAAGAGATGGCTATTGGTCACCCTGCTCCGGTAAATTCCATGAAAAAACCTGGCTGACGGATCAGCCAGGCATTCTGGTTCATTCTCCCGATGACCTGAACGGATTACTCTTCAGTGACTTCGCCGAACAGGTTGAGGCGGAAGAGATAGGACTCGTCTTCCTGGTCGTCACAATAGATCTTGGCGTCGACGACGCGGCCGCCCTCGATCAGGTTGATGATACCGGCAAGCTGGCTCAGCTTGCTCTTGAGGTTGAAACGGTCGTTCTCGGCGGTGACCAGCATGACATTGCCTTTGCAATTGTCGAGGGCCTGCAGGAATTTCTTGACGTCGATGTTGTTCATGCTAAATGAACGTCCCATGGTTGTATCCTCCTTATGATGGACATAGGTTAATTTTCAGATAAGTGCGAATGGTTGTGGGCAATAAATTGAAACCATTCACGAGTTTCATTATAAACCGTTGGTGTTTGGAATCAATTGACGAATCCATCAAATTAATGAGCACATTTCCGTGATTTCATGCGAATGTGCCCATTTTCAGGGCTCGATCTGGCCGAGAAAATCGTATCCGGCTTCGGCAATGGCTTCGGCTGCCTCGTCCATGTTGAAATAGGCTTCCTCGATTTCCAAGGTGGCCCGGCCGCTGGCGAGGTCTACGGAGACTGAAATGACACCGGGTAATTCCTGCAAAGCCTGGGTGACATGAGCAACACAATGCTGGCAGCTCATACCGCCGATTTTCAAAAGCAGTGGATTCATGATACGTTCCTCCCTGTCAGTCTGCATGAGACTATGGACATCATTTTCCATTAGATTAGCAGATCCGGAGCGCAAGAAAAAGGACCGTCGTTACGACAGTCCTTTCACCTTGCTGGAGCCGCTGGTGGGAATCGGACCCACGACCTATTCATTACGAGTGAATTGCTCTACCCCTGAGCCACAGCGGCAATTGCCTTGTCTATTTTAACATGAAACACTTTTCTGTCAAGCAAGTGCTCGGCTGGTTGTTGTTGATCAGAGCAAGCTGATGATCCTGCTGATGGGCTCAGGTCATGCTGTTCAGGCGGGTGGCACTGCGCAAGGCGTCGTGCTTGATCTTTTCTTCGTCCAAAGTCTGGAGTCCATGCTTGTACATCAGCCACTGGCCATCGACCATCAGGGATTCCACTGCGGATCCTTCACTTGAATAGACGAGGGCGGCGTTCGGCTCACCGAGAGGCCACAGGCTGGGCCGGTCCGCATCGAGGATCTGCAGATCGGCCTGGTAGCCGGGCGCGATGCAGCCCGAGCGGGCAAAGCCAAGGCCCTGCTGGGCAGTGAGTGTGGCCATGCGGATGAGGTCATCTGCCGGGAGTACGGATGCATCGCCGGTAGTGCCTTTTGCCAGCAGGGATGCCAGTTTCATTTCCTGGTACAGGTTCAGGTTATTGTTGCTCGCAGCTCCATCCGTTCCCAGACCGACCTTGACACCGGCAGCCAGCATGGACCTGACATCGGCCATCCCGCTGCCCAGCTTGAGATTGCTGGTTGGACAATGGGCGACCAGAATGTTGGCACCAGCCAGGATGGATCGTTCCTGGTCATCGAGGTGGACACAGTGGGCCGCCACGGTCGGCGTCTGGAAAAAGCCGAACTCAGCCAGTTGCACAGCCGGACGCTGGCCATAGGTGGCCAGACACTCGTTGACCTCCCGGGAAGTCTCTCCGATATGGACTTGGACGAAGCACTGCTGCTCGACAGCCACCTGGGCCAGTTCCCGGTACAGATACGGTTCGTAGAGGTAGATCGAATGGACCAGCAACGCTGGCTCAATCCTGCCCGCGCCCTGAGACCGGCACAGGTGGATGAAGCGCTCGATGTCGCCGGGCTGGACATGGGTCTTGCCATCGGGACCCTCAGCCTTGCCATCAAAACAGACATTCAAGCGCATGCCGGATGCCACGGCCGCCTCCACCACCGCTTCACTGTAGTAATACATGTCCGCGGCTGTCCCCGTTCCGGCCCGGATCATTTCAGCCATGCCGAGCAGGGTGCCATTTTTGACATGCTCGGGGGTGAGGTGTTTTTCGCGCGGGAAAATCAGATCAAAGAGCCAGGTGTGGAGATTGGCATCATCAGCCTGGTTGCGCATCAGGGTCATCGGGATATGGCCATGGGCATTGGCCATCGCCGGCCAGAGGATCTTGCGCCGGCCGTCATAGCTGTCGTAGCGGTTGCCGACGGTTTCATTCAGGCGCTGGCGGGCAGCCTCTTCATACGGCCCGGCATAGAGGATCTGGCCATTGGCCACCGCAACAAAAGCATTGGATAAAGACAGGACCGGACCTTCTGGCAAAGGGGTGACAAGCTGGATATGGGAAAAAAGCACAGCTGATTGCATGGGAACACTCCTTAAACAAAGGCTCGGTTCTGCCATGAGGGCAGAACCAGCAGATTGCATCCGGTCATTCGGCTTCCGTGAGGTCCCAGTTGGCCAGATAATGAGCCTGCTCAGGCGTCAGGACATCAATCGATCGCTTTTTGTGTTCAAGCAGCAGGGCTGCCACCCGGTCATCGATGGCCGCCGGCAGATGGTAGACGCCAGGCTTGAGATCTCTGCCGTGTTCAGCCAGGTAGAGGACCGACAAGGCCTGGAGGGCAAAACTCATGTCCATGATCTCTGCCGGATGACCATCGCCGCCAGCCAGATTGACCAGGCGACCTTCAGCCAGGACATTCAGGCGGCGACCGTCGGGCTGCACATAGGCCTTGACACCGGGGCGGGCCTGTTCCACCGCTGTGGACAGGGCCCTGAGCTGGCCCAGATTGATTTCAACATCAAAATGGCCGGCATTGCACAGGATGGCGCCGTTTTTCATCTGCGGGAAATGGCGTTCGGTGATGACATCGCGGCAGCCGGTGACGGTGCAGAAGACATCGCCCACGGGAGCGGCTTCGTCCATGCTCATGACATCATAGCCTTCCATCAGGGCTTCGCAAGCCTTGACGGGATCGATCTCGGTCACGACGACCCGGGCACCAAGCCCGGCGGCCCGCTGGGCCACGCCTTTGCCACACATGCCAAAGCCATTGACCACCACAGTCTTGCCGGCTACAACCAGATTGGTCAAGCTCATGATCGCGGTCCAGACCGACTGGCCGGTGCCATAACGGTTGTCGAACAAATGTTTGCAGCGGGCATCGTTGACTGCGATGGACGGATAGAGCAGCTTGCCTTCCTTTTCCAGGATCCGCAGGCGTTTGACCCCGGTTGTCGTCTCTTCACTGCCGCCGATCAGGTCCTTGGTGAGGTGTTTTTCCGTCGTGTGCAGCAGGTGGGCAAAATCGCCGCCATCGTCAATCACCAGATGGGGCTTGATCGACAAGGCCTGGCGCAGATTCCGGGTATAGGTTTCATGATCGGCGCCATGGATGCAATAAACCGCCATGCCTTCCTCGGCCAGCGCTGCGGCGACATCGTCCTGGGTTGACAGCGGATTACAGCCGGTCAGGCTGACCTCTGCCCCACCCTTTGCCAGGGTTTTGGCCAGCCAGGCGGTCTTGGCTTCGACGTGGACACTGACGGCTATGCGCAAGCCGGACAAGGGCCTGGTCCGGGCGAATTCAACGCCGATGCTGCCAAGCACCGGCATATTGGCTGCGGCCCAGGCGATCTTCTGGTGGCCTGAAGGGGCCAGGTTGATATCTTTGATTTCGTAAGGCATGCGTGGCTCCTGTTTGAAATGGGGTGAGTTGGGTTGCCAGCTGGTTACAGGCGGTTGAGAATTGCCGAGAGCAGGTCGATCATGCGGCCACTGGCCATCCGTCCGACCTCGAGAACCTCGCTGTGGCTGAGTGGCTGGCCGGAAAGCCCGGCCGCCAGATTGGTGATGCAGGACAGGCCCAGGACATTCATCGCGCAGTGGCGGGCCACGATGGCTTCCGGTACGGTCGACATGCCGGCGGCCGCTGCACCCAGCTGGCGCAGGAGGCGGATTTCGGCTGGTGTTTCGAACTGCGGCCCTTTGCAGAAACAATAGACGCCCTGGTGCAAGGTCTGGCCCAGGTCCCTGGCTGCCGCCTGAGTCAGGCTGATCAAGTTCTTGCTGTAGACCTCGGTCTGGTCAATGAAGCGCTCACCGAAAGGATCGAGATTCATGCCCCGCAGCGGCGATTCCATGAACAGGCTGATGTGGTCCGTGATCTGCATCAGGTCACCGGGTGCCATTCCCTCCCCCATGCCTCCGGCGGCATTGGTCAGGATCACGGTCTTGACGCCGAGTGTCGCCATGACGCGGATCGGAAAGGTCACTTCACTCATGGCATGGCCTTCGTAATAATGGAAACGGCCCTGCATGACGGCAATGCGCCGGCTCCCCCACTGGCCAAGGTGCAGTTTGCCGGCATGTCCCGGTACCGTCGCCTGGGGAAAACCGGGAATCGTTTCATAGTCGATCACGGTAGCGGCGGCGACACGGTCAGCCAGGGCACCGAGACCGGAGCCCAGGATGAGAAGGCAGTCAATGGGACCCGGCGCTGATGCCGAAATGAAGGTTGCCGCTTGCTGGATCCGGGCCAGGTAGTCATCGCGCGTATTCTGTAATGCAGACATATCGGTCTTCTCCTCCATTTGATCTGGCTTTGATCGGCTGCCTATGCCATCAGCCTGGTCACAGTTCGTTTTTTCCGTGGCAATTCTTGTATTTCTTGCCACTGCCACAGGGGCAGGGATCATTGCGGCCGACTTTGGCCTCGTCGCGCCGCTGCGGCACGGCCGGGGCAGCCTGGGCTGGCTGTGACCGGGAGGGCATTGTCTGACTGGACCTGGGTGCTCCCGTTCTTGCATCTGGAGCGGCTTGTGAAACAGCGCCCTCGCCAGCATAGCCAGTACCGCCATGGCCTTCGGACAGGTTCCTGGCGACGGCATGGCGCTTCTGGATGTTATCGACGTTGAACCGGGCCCGCATCATCAGGCGGACAGAGTCTTCCTGGATGGCCCGGGTCATGGCTTCGTACATGGCAAAGCCTTCCTTTTTGTACTCAATGACCGGATCATGCTGGGCATAGCCACGCATGCCGATGCTGTCCCTCAGGTCATCCATCTGGTCGATGTGGTCCATCCAGTGGCTGTCAACTGTCCGCAGCAAGATGACACGTTCGGCTTCGCGCATCAGGTCCGGCGAACCGATTTCATCGACGCGGGATTCAAAGCGGGCCAGGGCGTCAGTCACCAGCTCTTCGGTGAACGCCTCGGCCTCCAGGCCACCCTGGGCCAGGCCGGTCTGGGGATTGGACAGCTTGTGCAGGGCCGGCAAATCACCACAAATATCGAGGATTTTGGCCTTGATGCCGGCAATCTCCCACTCACTGGAATTCGGCTGGTCGGAACAGAAATCGAGCATGATTTCGGTGACGGCATTGCGGATCATCTTGCGGAAATTATCATGCAGGTCTTCGCCTTCAAGAACCTGGCGACGCTGGCGGTAGATCAGCTCGCGCTGCTTGTTCATGACATCGTCGTATTCCAGCACGTGCTTGCGGATGCCAAAGTTGCGGCCTTCGACTTTTTTCTGGGCCGACTCGATCGCCTTCGAGAGCATGGCGTGTTCGATTTCCATGTCTTCGTCGACACCGAGGGCAGCAAAGACGGTCGTCATCCGGTCACCGCCAAACAGGCGCATCAGGTCATCTTCGAGGGACAGGTAGAATTTGCTTCTGCCCGGGTCACCCTGGCGGCCGGAGCGTCCGCGCAGCTGGTTGTCGATGCGCCGCGATTCGTGCCGTTCCGTACCCAGGATGTAGAGGCCACCGGCTGCCATGACCCGATCGCGCTCCTGCGAGGTCTGGGCCTTGAAGGTCTCATAGAGTTTGGCAAACTGCTGGCGAGCCGATAAGACCAGCGGATCATCGGTTTCATTGTGGGCGGTCGAAGCGTCGATCAGGGTCTCATCCAGACCGTTTTTCCGCAGTTCCTGCTTGGCCATGAACTCAGGATTGCCGCCGAGGAGGATGTCTGTACCGCGGCCAGCCATATTGGTGGCAATGGTGACTGCACCCAGGCGGCCGGCCTGGGCGACGATCTCAGCTTCACGTTCATGCTGCTTGGCATTGAGGACATTGTGCGGGATGCCGTTGCGCTTGAAGAGACCGGAAATGAATTCAGACTTGTCGACGGAAATGGTGCCGATCAGGATCGGCTGGCCCTGTTCATGTGCCACCAGAACCTCGCGCAGCAGAGCCGTGTATTTGCCATTCTGGGTCTTGAACACAGCATCGGGCTGGTCGAGGCGGACCATTGGCCGGTTGGTCGGGATACAGACGACATCGAGGCTGTAGATGGCCCGGAATTCATTTTCCTCCGTCAGGGCCGTACCGGTCATACCAGACAGCTTCTTGTACATGCGGAAATAATTCTGGAAGGTGATGGTGGCCAGGGTCTTGTTCTCATTGGCAACTTTGACGCCTTCCTTGGCTTCGATGGCCTGGTGTAGGCCATTGCTGTAGCGGCGGCCAAACATCAGTCGGCCGGTGAAATCATCAACAATGACAACCTCCCCGTCCTTGATGACATAATCCTGGTCCAGGTGCATGATGCCATAAGCACGCAAGGCATTGTTGACGTGATGGTTGATTTCGTAATTTTCCTGGTCGGAGAGGTTCTCGATCGAGAAAAAGCGCTCAGCTTTCTGGATGCCGCGAGCAGTCAGGACAGCAGTCTTGGCCTTTTCGTCGACAATATAATCGACCTCGCTGCCGATTTCCTCAAGGTCCTGCTTGTCGTCGGATTCCTGGATGACCCGGGCTTTGTAGCCCTTGACCAGGCGGTTTGCCCGCTCATACAAGTCTGATGATTCGTCTCCCATGCCGGAAATGATCAACGGCGTGCGAGCTTCATCAATCAGGATGCTGTCGACCTCGTCGACGATGGCAAAATTGAGCGCCCGCTGGACGCATTGCTCCTTGTAGGTGACCATGTTGTCACGCAGATAGTCAAAGCCGAATTCGTTATTGGTGCCGTAGGTGATATCCGCCCGGTAGGCAGCCCGGCGCTGTTCATTGTCGAGGCCATGGACGATCAGGCCAACCGACAGGCCCAGGTAGCGGTAGACCTTGCCCATCCATTCACTGTCGCGCCTGGCCAGGTAGTCATTGACCGTGACGACATGGACGCCGTTGCCGGTCAGGGCATTGAGATAGACTGGCAAAGTCGCGACCAGGGTCTTGCCTTCACCGGTTTTCATCTCGGCGATCCGGCCCTGGTGGAGCACGATGCCGCCGAGGATCTGAACGGGATAATGTTTCATCTCCAGAACGCGTTTTGCGGCCTCGCGGACGGTGGCAAAGGCCTCCGGCAGGATGTCATCGAGACTTTCCCCTGCGGCCAGGCGGGCCTTGAGCCGAGCTGTCTGGCCCTGCAGTTCGGATTCGGACAGGGCAGCCATCTGGCTGTCCAGCTTTTCAACCGCTTCGACCAGCGGCTTGATCCGCTTGATTTCACGGTCGGAATGGCTGCCAAACAATTTATCAATGAATCCCATGGATCAGGTTCCTTTCACATCGGTGTCTGTTTCGAGCCGGTCCAGGACCAGCTTGTAGCCATCGGCGCCATATTCCAGGCAGCGGTTGACCCGGCTGATCGTGGCCGTGCTGACACCAGTCGTATCACAGATCTCGGTGTATGTTTTCCTGTGGCGCAGCATGCGCGCGACCTGGAGACGCTGGGCCAGCGATTTGATCTCCGAAATGGTGCAGATATCCTCGAAAAAACGGTCGCACTCTGATTCATCCTCCAAGCTCAGGATGGCTTGATACAGGAAGTGTGTGTCCGAATCCTTGAATTTTTGCTTCATCTGGACCACCTCTCGGCTGGTTTGCTGCTCTGTTTCTTGAAGTACGTTCAAATGATACCGCAACCCTTTTGAAGATACAAGGCAACCATCCGGAAGCTAACGTGTGTCCGGCTGGCTGTCTTTAACGGCTGAAGACTGGCTGATTCCATACCGTTTGACCTCGAGGGAAACCCCCAGGCTGCGGGCTTTCTGGCCCAGATCTGACAAGGCCTCGTCCAGCCAAGTCTGGCTGCTATTCTCTGGAATGACGAGCAGAAGTCGGCGGGAATGGATCTCTGCGCCGGAGATGGCCAAACTGGTTTCACCTCGTTTATAGTCGGCGCCGGAAAAGGAGGCCAGCAGATTCAGGCGCCTGACCACCGCCTGTGTCACTTCACGCCTGTCCTGATAAGTCGACGCTTCCAGATCGATGCTGTGGATGGCTGTGGCCTCACTGTTGTGCCAGATCGCGATCACAGGAAAATCTTCCGGCAGATTGGCCTGGAACAACGCCCGGATGGCTTTGCCACGGGTAAAATTGTCCAGTGCCCAGATCGATGCGCCAGGCTCGTCTGGCTTGCTGTTTCCGGCGGTTTTGCTGCGACCAGGCCACACAGGGATCACGGAGCGGATGGTCATCCGAAAGGGATAGCCAGACCACGAGCTTTGCTGTGACACCAGGAGCCAGGCCCGATGCTTGTCGGATTCCCAAATGATGTCGACGTGTGATGCATCGGCCAGTCCAGACCGTGTACCGTCCTGTTGCAGCCAATACTGGATCCGGGAGCGGGCAAAAACCTGCAAACCAGCCGTTTCTACCGCCCCCACCCATTCTGAGATCTCCTCCTCAACATCAGATTCGAGCGAAGGGATCCATGAGCCTAAGTCCGTTTTGTCCAGAATGAACGCTGCAAGGCTCGACTCCAGCCAACCCTGTCCGTGATGGAGCATCGGCAGGACCAGTGCAATTTCAGCGGCGGCCCGATCGACGGCACGGGTCAAATCGAGCTTGTCTTGTTCATGGACCAGACCATGGAGAAAGAGGGCGATTAAAAACAGGACCGGTGGTACGGCCAGGGCAGCCTCGAGGGCAATGCTTCCCTTTCTTGTCCTGGACGAACGTCTATTGCAGCGCATAGGACAGCTCCATGACCATTCGAGACTGGTTGGCGAGGGACGATCTGGCGGGAGGTTGGACATAAAACTGGATACCGGCAGCATAATCCTGGGGGAATGTGCGCCGGATGCACCTGCTGATCCGCTCCAACAGCGTGTCAGAAGGCAGGATCCACAGCATCAGGCGCAGATGGTCGGCATAGGAAACCACCAGTGGCTGATCCAGCAAAGACGGTGGAATCAAACGGATCGACTGGCCTGCGAGCAGCGCCGTCACGTCCTCATTGCCGCGGGCGATTGCCTGGACCAAGGCCAGGACATACGTGATGCTCTCCGGCTCGAGCACGACGCCGGTAGCCCCAGCCAGAATGGCCGCCAGTGTGACAGCCTGGGCACGCAGCAGGGCCATTTCATCTCCATCTGCCAGAAGGGCTGCCAGTTGGATGATGCTGCGGGCAGCGACCAGGCTTGTCTGAACCTTGCGCCGGGCAGTATCCGGATCCTCTGTGCCCATGATGATTTGTTCGATTTCAGCCGGACGGGCCTGGGCCAGGTCCGTTAGATCCAGGCCACTGATGGTCGAGAGCGGTTCACGCTTGCCATCCTCCTGGCGCACCGTAACAGCAGAAGTCAGATAGGCCAGGCAATACTCAGCCAGGCCTGCCTTCTGCACCAGAGGCGCCTCGGGACCGGCTGCCAGAGCGTCCATCCAGCCCGTCAGGCCAGAGAGCCAGCGGGATCCATCGGGCAATGCCGCCAGAACGGAGCGCTGTCCTGCCAGTTCGCCGAGCCAGCCCAGTGTCTCTTCCAGAATCTCCAGCTTGTCTTGCTCCGTGACCTGGTCCAGGCTGTCCCGGACCAGGTCCGACAGTTGTCCAGCCAGATCCTCGTCCGGCAGGACCGAATCGCCAGAAGCCGCGCCCCCTTCCTGCGTCCAGGCGTCGGTGATATCCCCCAGATCTGCCTGGGCCAGCCAACCCGATCCATCCGGCAATCCTGTCAACCGGTAAACCTGGTCCAGCCAGAGGACAGGCAGGCGGAGCTTCATGGTACGCGCAATCTGGCTTTCCAGAACGGCCTGGTCGAGCAAATCCGCAGCCACCAACAGCCCTGCCGTCGAATCGGCAAACCGGTCCGGGACCAGGGTGCGAAAGACAGATATCTCAAAACTTTCTACGGGCACTCCAAACACACCAAATTGCTGGTAAAGGTCTGGATCGTAAGCGGCCAGGCTGGCTGACAACTGCTGCCGCATCGCCCGGACCAGTCCTGCCTCATCGTTGAAACGACGGGCAATCGCCAGACCTGTGGCAAAAACCAGTAAAAGAGGCAGGATGATGACAATCAGAAGCAGGCTGAGCGCACCGCGCCGGCACCGTACCGAAACGAGCATGACACCCTCCTCTCACCGTTCAACCAGGCCGATGATGTCTTCGGCCAGGGCCAGCCAGGCTACCACCAGTTGCGGGCTGGTCAGCAGGGCCGTGCGTTCATCCGCGGGGATCTGGTAAAGGGCCTCCAATGTCAGCTGGTCGTGCTGCTCAATCACATACTGCCTGGATGCCTGCTCATGTGCTTTCACAACGGGCAAGACCAGGCCCGTCGTCCCGGCCAGAGCCGAAAGTACGACGGGTACTACCAGTGCGGCCTGTAAACTCTGTGCCATAGCAAAACACCCCCTGGTGACAAGCGTACCAGAGGGTGTGAGATGAAATGGATAGAGTCATGCGACAAAACGCGACCAAATCCGACAAGGGCTGAAATCGCGCTGAGCTCTCAACAGGCTCGGCCAAAGGGTTTCAGGCGCGTTTCAGTGGGTGAGCACCTTCGACAAAAACTCTTTTGTCCGCGGATTCTGCGGATTTTCGAAGATATCTTTCGGGGTGCCTTCCTCAGCAATCCGGCCTTCATCCATGAAAAACACCCGGCTCGCGACCCGGCGGGCAAAGCCCATCTCGTGAGTCACAACCACCATGGTCATGCCTTCCTCGGCCAACTCCTGCATGACATCGAGCACTTCACCAATCATTTCCGGATCGAGCGCTGATGTCGGTTCGTCAAAGAGCATGATCTCCGGATTCATGGCCAGGGCACGGGCAATGGCGATGCGTTGCTTCTGGCCGCCGGACAATTTGATCGGGTAGACATCGGCCTTTTCCCTGAGACCAACCCGGTCGAGCAGGGCATAGGCCTTTTCCTTCGCCTGCTCAGCGGTCATCAGGCCGAGCGTCGTTGGCGCCAAGGTGATGTTTTCCAGCACGGTCAGATGCGGGAACAGATTGAAATGCTGGAAGACCATGCCCATTTTGGCCCTGACTTTGTTCAGGTCCACACCGGGGGCTGTGATTTCCTCGCCATCGACAATGATCGTGCCGGCAGTCGGCAAGTCAAGCATGTTCAGGCAGCGCAGGAAGGTGCTTTTACCCGAGCCTGAAGGGCCAATCACGGCGATCTTCTCGCCCTCATTGATGGTGGCATTGATGTCTTTGAGGACTTTGACCTCAGCAAAATCCTTGTAGAGATTCTTAACGGTTATCACTGCGGCGAAGTCTCCTTTCCAGACGGCCCACCAGATTCGTCAGACCGACGACCAGGGCCAGGTAAATCAGGGCAACAGCCAGGAGCGGCAGGAACGGATCGTACGTCTTGGCACGGATCATGTCGCCGGAACGCGTCAAATCAGCGACCGCAATGAAGGCGGCAACGGAGGTCTCCTTCAGGAGGGTGATCAGTTCGTTGAACAACGCCGGCAAAATGTTCTTGAAGGCCTGGGGCAAAATGATCTTTTTCATCGTCGTGGCATAGGGCAGGCCCAGGGTCCGGCCCGCTTCCATCTGGCCGCGATCGACCGCCAGGATACCTGCACGGATGATTTCAGCCACATAGGCGCCGCTGTTGATCGAAAAGGCCAGGATCGCGACAAAAATCTTGTCAATGTTGACTGAGGCGAAGATCCCGTAATAGATGATCATCAGCTGGACAACCACAGGGGTGCCACGGATCACGGTCAGGTAGATGTTGGTGAAGCGGGTCAGGAAGAAAATGTACTTGCCATTGCCTTCCAACACTTTGACCAGGGCCAGGAAAAGGCCAATAAACGTGCCAGCGATGACGGAAAACACTGTGATCTGGAGTGTGACCAGAAGGCCGTTGACCAGGAGCAGGTAGCGGTCGGCCTTGATGAAATCATTATAGAAGTTGGTCTGCAGCGTCTCCAGTACCGGAATCTGGAAACCCAGCCGGTCCTGGAAGGCGACCAGCAGGGAGATGGCCGCTACCAGAGCGAGGCCTGCGAGGGTCATGATGGCGCCCCAGCGTTTGTACTTGATCTGGTCCGATGGCATGGTACACCGCCTCCTGACTGTAAAAAAGAGGCCGGTCCGGATCAATCATTCCGGACCGGCCCTCTGGTTTGCCTATGTTTACTGGGCTTTGCGGACGAGAACAACCTGTGAAGCATCAAAGTAGGTCTCAGAAAAATCGACATTGACTTTGCGCTCGTCGGTCACGGTCATGCCGGCAGCGATGGCATTGATCTTGCCGCCATTGAGGGCCGGGATCAGTCCATCAAAGTCCATGTTCTCGACCACCAGTTCCATGTCGAGCTTCTTGGCGACTGCGGCCATGATATCGACGTCGACACCGACGACCTGGTTTTTGTCATCGAGGTATTCGAACGGCGGGAATCCGGCGCTGGTTCCCATGATCAGTTTACCGCCAGCAGCACCCGCATTGAGGTCCGGCAGGCTGCCAGTCTCTCCAGCATGGGCGTTGACCGAAGCTTCGAGGGCACCATTGGCCTTCATTTCAGCCAGGACTTCATTGACTTTGGCCAGCAGCTCGCTGTTGCCCTTGTCCACGGCGATGGCGTATTCTTCGGCATCGAAGCCAACATCGACGATTTCGAGGTCTGCATTCTGCTTGGTGAAGACTTCCGCGGTGAAACGGTCTACGATGACGGCGTCGACCTTTTTCTGTTTCAGGGACTGGACAGCATCGACGAAGAGCTTGAAGGCTTCGACCGACTTGGCTTTGACTTGTTCATTGGCGATGGTGTCACCGGTGGTCCCGAGCTGGGTACCGATCACTTTGCCATCGAGATCAGCCTTGGTGGCGATTTTGACTTCTGCAGAGGCACAGGCAACCAGCGAGAAAGCCAGAACCAGAACAAGAACGAGAGCAGCTAAACGTGTGGTGAATTTCATGTCATGATCTCCATTCTTTCCTTTTTCAAGGGAATTTTATAATCAAAAGTATTTTATACAGCAATCTAAATATTTATGCAAGAAAAATCATTCCCGCAGCTGCGCGGCGAAATCCGTCTCCAGTTTTTTCAGGATTTTCCTGATCGCTGGGGCAATTTCATCGTCACTGAGGGTTTTTTCAGCGGACCGGAAGACGAGGCTGAATGCGATCGACTTCTTCCCTTCTGGCACTTGCTTGCCGCTGTAGACATCAAACAGTCGGACCGATTCGAGGTTCTTGCCACCGGAAACCCGGATGGCGTCCTGAAGGTCGGCCACCAGGAAGTCACTGTCAACGAGCAGGGCGAGGTCGCGAGTCACGGCCGGGAACTTGGGCAGCGGCTGGTAGACTCGCCTGTCGCTGCGGCGCGAAAGCACCACGTCTGCGAACAGGTCCAGCAGCACCGTGCCTGAAGGGGCGGCAAAGCGCTCAGCTACATCGGGATGGACGACACCGATGGTGCCAGCGATGTCCTGGCCGATCCGGATCTGGGCACTCTGGCCCGGATGGAGCCACGGCGTCTCTTCAGAACGCTGGAACGTCACTTCTTGCAGGCCCAAGTGGAGAAAGACTTCTTCGACGACGCCTTTCATGGCCAGGAAATTGGCCGCACCTTTGCCTTTCTGGGTCTCATCAAACAAGACAGCAGCGAGGTGGAGCTTTTCATCCGGCAGCTCGGTCATTGGCACTTGTCTGGGCTGGTAGGTGTAGGCCAGCTCGAACAGGCGTCCTTCGTCAACGGATCGGTTCCAGTTGGTCGAAGCCATTTCCAGGAGGCTGGGTACCATCGAGGGGCGCATGATCGAATAATCTTCACCAAGCGGGTTCTGGATCGTGACCACCTGGCGCAGGGGATGGTTATCTGGCAGCAGCAGCTTGTCCAGCTCGCGCGGGCTTTCAAAGGAATAGGTGCAAGCCTCAAAGAAGCCCTGGCCGATCATCAGGTCCTTGATTTTCTCCAGCGCGTTCTGGTTTGGCGTGCGACCGCCGAGGGTCGTCTGCTTGCCGGACAGCAAGGTCGGCTCGATCTTGTTGTAGCCATGGATGCGGGCGATTTCCTCCGCCAGGTCGGCTTCACTCTCGAGATCGGGCCGGAAACTGGGCACTTGGACGCTGAGATCGTCCGAAACTTCCGTCACGATGCAGCCAAGCCGGGTCAGGATCGAGCTCATATCCTGTGTCGTCAAAGCCGTGCCGAGGAACGCATTGACAACCGCTGGCCGGCACAGCAGGGTGACGGCCTCCGGATGGACCGGCCAGGCATCGATCCGCCCCTTGAGGACGTCGCCACAGCCGAGCTGCTCGATCAGCTCACAGGCCCGGTCGATCGCACGGCTGGCATTGTAGACATCGAGGCCTTTTTCAAAGCGGGATGACGCATCGGTGCGCAGTCCGACCAGCTTGGCAGCCCGGCGCACGGCCTGGGCGTTAAAGGTCGCCGATTCCAGCAGGATCGTGGTCGTGCCAGTTGTGATCTCGGAATTCTCGGCACCCATGACGCCAGCCAGGGCCACGGCCCGGTCGCGGTCGGCGATGACCAGCATCTGGTCGTCAAGGGTACGGTCGACGCTGTCGAGCGTGCGCAGCACTTCGCCCGGGGCGGCCCGGCGCACGATGATCGAACGGCCGGCGACCTGGTCGAGGTCAAACGCATGCATCGGCTGGCCCAGCTCGAGCATGACGTAGTTGGTGATGTCGACAATGTTGTTGATCGGCCGGATACCGGCACAGCGCAAGCGGCGGCGCAGCCAGTCAGGCGAGGTTTCGATGCGGACGTTTTCCACCACCCGGCCGACATAGCGGTAGCACAAGTCGGGTGCCATGATTTCGACACTGGCCAGGTCCTGGGACTGGCGCGGGCTAGTGGCCTCGACCTGCGGCTTAACCTCGGTAAAAGGCAGGTCAAACGTCACAGCTGTTTCGCGGGCCAGGCCTTCGACAGCAAAGCAGTCGACACGGTTGGAGGTGATTTCAAATTCAATCACGGTGTCACGGATGTTCAAAGCATCCAGAATGTCCTGCCCCAAAGGTGTCGTATCAGGCAGGATGAAAATCCCATGCACCGCCCCGGACGGGAAATCGGCGCCGGTCAGGCCGAGCTCCTCGATTGAGCACATCATGCCCTGCGACAGCTCGCCGCGCAGCTTGCCCGACTTGATCTTGAGGCCCTTGGCCAGGGTCGAACCATCGAGGGCGACCGGGATGACCGCGCCTTCGAACACATTGGTCGCCGCTGTGATGATCTGCAGCGACTCGGAACCAATGTCCACCTGGCAGACCTGCAGCTTGTCAGCGCCCGGATGGCGTTCGATTTTCGTAATACGTCCGGTCACCACACGGGTGATTTCGGCAAAGAGTTCCTCGACGCCCTCCACTTTCGAGCCGGACATCGTCAGACCTTCCGTGAGTGTTTTAACCGGCAGGTCCACCGGGGTGTATTGCTTGAGCCATTCAATGGATACTTTCATAGCAGTCTTCTTCCTCCCCGATTAACGGAACTGGCGCAGGAAGCGCAGGTCGTTTTCATAGAAATTGCGGATGTCATCGATGCCATAGCGGCCCATGGCGGTCCGTTCGACGCCGATGCCAAAGGCAAAGCCGCTGTAGACGTCCGGGTCGATGCCGCAGTTTCTCAGGACGCCAGGATGGACCATGCCCGCGCCGAGCACCTCGATCCAGCCTTCGCCTTTGCAGGTCCGACAGCCCGTGCCACCGCAGCTCCAGCAGGTGATGTCGACCTCGCAGCTTGGTTCCGTGAATGGGAAATGGTGCGGCCGCAGGCGGATTTCGGTTTTTTCGCCAAAGAGCTGGCGGGCAAACAATTGCAGCGAACCAACCAGGTCACCCATGGTGACGCCGTGGTCGACAACGAGGCCTTCGATCTGGTGGAAGATTGGCGAATGAGTCGCGTCGAGGGCATCGGAACGGTAGACCTTGCCTGGGCAGACGATCTTGATCGGCGGTTTTTGCTCTTTCATGACCCGGATCTGGACGGGCGACGTCTGGGTGCGCAGGACCATCTTGTCCGTGATGTAGAAGGTGTCCTGCGTATCGCGTGCCGGATGTCCCTCCGGAATGCGCAACAATTCGAAATTATACTCATCGAGTTCGACTTCCGGACCTTCGGCGATCGAAAAACCCATGCCGACGAAGACGTTGCAGATTTCGTCGATGACCTTGGTCAGGGGGTGGCGTGTCCCCTGAGCAAGGCGCTGGCCCGGTAGTGTCACGTCGATCCGGTCGAGCTTGAGACGCAGCTCGCGTTCGTTGGCCTTGATCGTCTGCAGCAGACCCTCGAGGCCAGATTCCATGTGCTCGCGCACCTGGTTGGCCAGCTGGCCAACCGCCGGGCGCTCGTCGGCCGGCAGCGAGCCCATGGCACGCAGAATCGATGTCAGCTCGCCCTTTTTACCGAGGAACTGGACGCGCAGCTGCTCGACAGCCTGGCTCGAATGACCCTGGACCACGCCGATCGCCTCGTCAAACGAATGGCGCAGGCGAGCGAGTTCTTGTTTTAAATCGGACATGTACGACCTCCTGGGCACGCACTCAGCGTGCCGAAAAATGAAAAAATCCGCCCCTGCAACGGGACGGAAAAACCGCGGTACCACCCGAATTCCAAAGACCAGCCTCTGTCGCATCTGGCCCCTGGCACTCTCTCAGCGCTGTTAACGGAGCGACCCGGCTATCCCTACCAGACGACCATCAGGGCCAGTCGTTCAGGACAGCTGCTCCCGAGTGAACTTCAGCGGGTCTGGATCCGGGCCAGCTTTCAGCCTGTGGCTGTGCCCTCTCTGGGGTCCAAAAAATCGTCCGCCTACTCTCTCGATCATTGCGTTGGGCCTATGATACCACCAGGGGATCAAAAATGCAAAGCTAACTGAAACGGGCTTTCCCGGTCAGGAACGGATTGGACTTCAACTCTGCGCGCAGCGTCGTCGTGGAGCCATGCCCGGGTAAAACCGGTACAGCCGGGCCATAGATTTCCGAGATCCGGACCAGCCGGTCCAGCGACGCCATCAGCTGTGCGGCCTGGCCACCGGGCAAGTCGACCCGGCCCACTGAACCGGCAAACAAGGTATCCCCTGTGAGCAAAGCCCGGGCTTGCTGGTCCTGGAGCACGAGCAGACAGACACCCCCTGGCGTGTGACCCGGGGTATGGATCACGAGCAGGCTCGTCCGGCTGTCCAGCTGGATCACCTGCTGGTCATGGAGGAGAAGATCAGCTGGGTAATAGTCTGCCGCAGCGCCAAAAAAGACCGAACCATTGAGCCTGGCATCAGCGAGATAGCCGGCTTCGTCACGATGGATGGCCAGTTTGGCTGCGGACAGGGCCCGCCAGTCGTCACAACGGCCAATATGGTCGAAATGGCCATGTGTCGCCAGGATCAGGCTGAGGCGCGCGGCGCCTTCTGGCCGGTTTACGGGGTCAAGGATAGGGTCGACCAGGCACGACACCGTACCGGTGTCGATCCAGTAGGCATTGGTCTGCAAGGGTCCGTCCGGCAGCAGGTGGATGGCAAGACCTGCCTGGTCGATGATTTTCATGGCGCCTCCTCGGCTCGCCGGTGGCGGCTCGCCTTGCGTTCGGAACTGTCGAGCAGGATCGTGACCGGTCCATCGTTCTGCAGATGGACCTGCATCTCAGCGGCGAAACGCCCCGTAGCCACCGGCAGGCCCAGGTCGCGCAGCGCGGCGCAGAATGACTCGTAAAGAGGATTGGCCAGGTCGGGACGGGCCGCCTGGTCGAATCCGGGCCGGTTGCCGCGCCGGGTGTCGGCATACAGGGTGAACTGGGAGACAACAAGCACCGCGCCGCCACTTTCGGTCACGGAACGGTTCATCTTGCCGTTTTCATCTTCGAAAATCCTGAGGCGGCTGACCTTGCCTGCCAGCCAGGTGAGATCATCTGGTCCGTCGCTGTGGGTGACTCCGAGGAACACAAGCAGACCGGGTCCAATAGAAGCAGTCCGCTCGCCCTCGATCTCGACCGAAGCAGAGCGGACACGCTGCAACAAGGCTCGCATCGATCAGCGGACCAGTTCGCGCCAGTCCAGATCGCCGCGGTCAATGGCCAGGACGAGGATCTCCGCAGTCGCAATATTGGTCGCAAAAGGAATGGCGTGCTTGTCACACTCCCTGAGGAGGGCATTCGGTGCGTCATAGCTGCTGCGGAGCGGATCGCGCAAATAGATGACAGCATCGATCTCGTTGTACATGACCCGGCTGGCCAGCTGGTCAAAGCTGCTGGCAATCTCGGTCGACAAAGCCTCGACCTGGAGCCGGGTCGCATCATGGATCAGGCGCGCAGTATTGAAAAGCGAAAACATCTGATGCCGACCCAGGATCTGGCTGTAGGCGATGCAGAAATTGACAAGTAATTCATTTTTCGGATTATCGGCCAACAGGACGATGTTCACGGTTGGTTCCCCCATCTATCATATGAATGTTGAACATATCCCAAACATTGCATAATTTGTGGTTATATTCTATCGATCATTCACAAGGGATACAAGGGTAAAATGTGAACGGGCCGTAAATACTTATTTCGCGCTCTCAAAACCGAAATACGCTTCAAACAGATTCTTGGCAATACCGATCGTATTCGAACCCCAGGCGCCGCGTTCGACGATCTGGGCAATGGCGACTTCTGGATTGTCGGCCGGCGCATAGGCAATGAACAGGCCGTTGGAGGAAGAAAAGTCTTCGAAGCCTGTTTCTGCCGTGCCAGTCTTGGCTGCGACCGGAACCGGGAAGTCTTTGAAAATCCTGGCCGTGCCTTCAACATCGGTGGTGACAGCAACCATTGCTTCCCGGACAGCGGTCAGCGTGGCGGAGGAGATCCCGAGGTCTACAGGTACCAGATCTGACGCATCCTTGACCAGGATGCCTTCGGAGGTGGTGATCGAGTCGATCAGATGGGGCGTCACTTTCTTGCCTGTCGCCAGGGCAGCGGTGTATGTAGCCAGCTGGATGACGGTATAGCTGTTGTCGAACTGGCCGATCGCTGTCTGGCAGGTATCGGCCGGGTACCAGGTCTGGTCGGCCGGATTGCTGCGCAAGAGCTGCTTGGTTTCCCGTCCCGAACGGTAGCCACGAGCTTCTCCAGGCAGATCGATGCCGGTCAGTTCACCCAAGCCGAGGATCCCCGCCCACTGGTCGATTGCATCGACTCCAGTCAGAAGACCGAGGTGGTAGAAATACATGTTGCAGGATGTGGCCATGCCCCGGCTCAAGGTCAGGTCACCGTGTCCTCCTCGCGGGTATTCCAGGCAGCGCCAGGTCCAGTTGGCAAAACTCTCGGTCCCGACACAGCGGATCGTGTTGGAAAACGGGGTGATGGCGCCAGATTCCAGGGCGGCAACAGCGGTAGCCGGCTTGAATGTGGAACCTGGGGCATAGATCTCCTGGATCGCCCGGTTGAGCATTGGCTTTTCGACATTGTCCGTCAGATAGGTCTCGACACGGTCAGCTGCAGCCTCGTCGGTCAACTGGAGGATGAAATCATTCGGGTCGTAATAAGGGTAGCTGGCCATCGCCAGAACCGCACCTGTCCGGACATCGAGCATGACCACGGCACCGGCATTGGCATCACCGAAATTCTGGGCTGTCTTATTGGCGCGGATGTCAGCAATGGTTTGGGCCAATGATTCCTGGGCCACTTTTTGCAGAGGCATGTCCAGCGTCAGGCGGACATCGTAGCCCGGGACCGGATCCTTGCCGATCGATTCCGAGAAAAAGGTCCCCTCCTCATTGGCGACCGACCAGATGTTGTAGGGCTTGACGCCATCGCGGCCGGAAAGATATCGCTCGGCAATCTGCTCAATCCCGGCCTGGCCGACCATGGCGTCCGGAGCATAGCCCAGCGGCTTGAGTTCCTCATACTGACTCGAAGAAATACGGCCGGAATAACCGATGATGTGGCTGGCCAGTCTGGCTTCCGTGGCATAGGACCGGGTGGTATCCTGCCCGATCACCACCCCGCGGAAGCGGAAATTCTGCTCATTGACCAGGCTGATGACTTCCTGGCTGATGTTTCTGGCAATCTCCAGTGGCGTCCCGTTGGTGAACAGCCAGTTGTTCTGCATCAGGGTGTAGCGCAGCTTCATGATCGAATAGGCCTCTTCGTCGCTGTAGCGGCGCGGCTGCTCAGGGTCTTCGATCCGGAACCGGTTGTAGAGGAAATACTCGAACAAATCCTCAGCCGAGCTTTTGACCAGGTTATTGGTGTAGTCCGAAACCTGCCCATCGGCTGGTTCTTTCAGCCCGAGCAGATACTGGTCTGTCTGCCAGAACCGGGTGGCCTCCCACTCCCGGGCAAAGAACGGACCTTGCTCCGGTGTAAAATCAAGGTAAGAGGTCAGTTTGCTCGTCCACTCGATCTGATGCCGGTCCAGGACTTGGGCCAGGTCGAGCAGCATGGCATTCAACGCCTCGTTGTCAAGACCGGCATAGGTCAGGTACAAGACAGACACGGGCCGGGAATAGGCCAGCGGAATGCCGTTGATGTCCAGGATGTCACCCCGCGGCGAATGGACGGTCATCTGGCGGGAAATGCCACTGGATTCTGCGATACCTGCCACCGAAGATGCGTTGAGCTGCAGAGCTGCCGTGTTGTAGAAAATCAGCGCGCCTGCCAGGACAAAGACAATGGCCAGCACGGCGTATCGGCTGCTCAGGGCCTTGTAGACACGAAGGCTCGGCCGGTCCTGGGAATCGGACCGGAAACGCTCCGGCTGGGCGTTCTTGTCAAAGGTGAAATAGCTTTCGTTTTTCAGATCAGGCGCCATTTGCCTTCTCCTGTCGAACCATCATCGAGATCTTCGCTCAGCACCCGGGGATCGTAAGGACCCTTGTAGCGCAAAAGCAGCAGCGTTGGCACGCCCACAGCCACATTGGCCAGGCCCTGGAGCGGCATCGTCGTGGCCATGCGAGTCATCATCTGGCTAAAAGACGGCACCTGGTCAGGCAACATCGGGAAGAACCAGCTTAATAAAACCAGCGCCAGCTCATACAGCAGCGTGACCAAAAAGATCTGGACCAGTCCCATCCAGGTCTTGCGCCGGAAGAAATCACGCAGCAGGTAATGGGATGTCAGAGCGGCATACATCAGGAGCAGCATGCCCAGGCCAAGGACCCGGCCAGCCAGCACATCACGCAAAAAGCCTGCCACCAGGCCGAGGAACAGGCCATCGATCCGGCCAAACAGGTAGCCTGTCAGGATTGCCAGAACCAGGGTCAGGTCGGGCCGGACTTTGAGAATTGTCATCTCCGGCAGGACAGTCACCTGGAGGATGGCAAAAACAAGGACATAGGTGGTATAGATCAGGATTGGCCGGGCCAGGGGCTGTTGCGTCCGCATCGTTACTGGCCTTTCATGACAAAGACGACCGACACATTCTGCATGTCCACGGACGGTCTGAGAATGGCCTGGCGATTCTGGACCGACAACGCCTCCCGGATCTCGATGATTTCACCGATTTCAATGCCGGCCGGGAAAATGCCGCCCAGGCCACTGGTCACGAGGACATCTCCCACATGGAGGCTGGCAGTCATCGGGATCTGGTCGACCATGCACAGCCCCTGGTCCTTCAGGTCGTAATCGCCGCGCACCCGGAGCAGGTCGCCATTGACAGAGTCGATTTTGCCGCTGACTGCAAATCCTTCATGGATGACCGGCAGGATCTTGGCTGACGTCGCATCTGTGGACAAGATCCGGCCAACGAGGCGGGATTGGGCATCAACGACGGCAAAAGACTCGGTCTCACTGACTACCAGGCCATCGGAAATCCCGATGTCGATCCGGAATACATCAAACCAGGCGCCGATTTCGCGGGTCATCAGGCGGCCGCCAATAATTTCATAGCGGTCGTACTTGTCCTTGAGCTGCAGGGCTGTCTTGAGCTCTGCGTACTGGCGTCCGGCTTCTTCAAGCTGGGTCACCTGGTTGCGCAAGGTGGCATTCTCAAGCCGGAGCGCTTCGTTTTCACTGCGGATCCGGGCACCCTCGAACACGGCTGAAGATCCCGTGCGAATCAGCTCCGACACAGTCAGGACGCTCTTCTGGACCGGTTCCAGGACCACGGAAAAAGGGCTGCTCAGCTGGTTCAGGAAATTGCCCGGAAACGATGACACAATGACCAGGACGACCAGGCTGATCGTCACAATAACAATGAAATAAAGGGGGCTGCGGCTGTTTCTGGGCATCCAGTATCCTCAAATCCGTGTTTTCAAGAGCAAATTTCTGCACCATGATAGCGCAAATCTGCGCAGGTATCAAATCAGCCCAAGCTGGCGCATGCTGACCGAACCACCCTGGGCGATGACGATGTGATCGACAATCCGGACACCCATCAGTTTGCCCATCTCCATGAAACGCACCGTCGCATCGATGTCTTCCTGGCTCGGAGTGCAATCACCACTGGGATGATTGTGAGCCAGGATCAGGGCGGCTGCATTGGATTTGACAGCATCGCGGAACAGGTCGCGCGGATGGACAATCGCTGCATTGAGCGAGCCTGCCGAGATCGAGCTGATCCGGATGATCCGGTTGCGGATGTCGAGCAAAATGGCGCGGAATTCTTCGCGTGGCAGAAAACGCATCTCACTTTCCAAAACCAGGATCGCATCTTCCGGTACGCGCACGGTCGGACGGCTGGCAGGCAGGCCCTGGCTTTGCAGGCGGTTACCCAACTCGAGCGCAGCTTTGATCTGGGCAGCCCGGACCGGCCCGATCCCGGGCACCGTTTTCAATTCTTCGAGATTCTTGTCCAGCAAAAACCGAAGTCCGCTGGCTGCCTCATCAGCCCCGCCCTCCCCGGCCAGCAGGCGCTGGCAGACAGACAGGGCAGATTCCTGGACCGTGCCGCTGCGGATGATGATGGCCAGAAGCTCGGCGTCGGACAAAGCGCTGCTGCCCAGGCGACTGAGTTTTTCCGTCGGCCGGTCGGCCACAGGGATCGATTTCATGGTCAGGCGATTGGATTTGGACATTTCATACTCCCCCTTTGCACTGCAAGGGACAGCCGATCACCAGGGCAGGAGATGAAATGATTCTGAATTGAAATCAAGTGCCGTCCGAGCTTGTTCCAATAGGACAAGCAAACGGTGGATCGGCAATCCGACAACATTGTAGTAGCAGCCTTGGATGGATTTGACCAGGACGCTGCCATAGCCCTGGATCCCGTAGGCCCCTGCCTTGTCAAAAGGTTCACCGGTCTGGATGTACCACTCGATCTGGGCTGGTGCCAGGTCGGCGAAAGTCACTTGTGTCTGCTCAGCAGCTGAAAACTGCTGTGCTGCACCATTCCCTTCGACCCGGATACACAGGCCCGTCAGCACGGTGTGTTCGCGGCCGGACAGGTTTTGCAGCATGCGCCGCGCATCGGCCGCATCGGCTGGCTTGCCCAGGATCTGGTCGCCGAGGACAACAATCGTATCGGCTGTCACCAGCACGGTAGCGCTGGATGGATACCTCTGTCCGGTTGCCTGGTTGGCAGCCTGGGCCTTACTCCGGCTTTCAACCAGGGCAGCCATTTTGGCCTCGGCCAGGTCGCGGGCGATCCTGGCCGCCCAGATCGAGCTGAGGCCGAGCCGCGATCCCGGATGCTGGCTGAGCCAGCCATCGACCAAGGTGGCTTCATCCAGATCGACCGGACTCACCTCGATCGCATCCGCCGGGACCAGCCGGGCCAGAAGCTCGCGGCGCCGGGGCGAAGCAGATCCGAGGATGAAAGGCACCATCGGCGGTGGCATCAGAACTCGGCCGAACCCGTTGTGCGGGGATAAGGGATGACATCGCGGATGTTGGCGATGCCAGTCAGGTACATGATCAGGCGCTCAAAGCCAAGACCGAACCCGGCGTGGCGGGCAGAGCCAAAACGGCGCAAGTCGAGGTACCAGTCGTAGTCCTCGGCGGCCATGCCCAGCTCTTCGATCCGCGCCTTGAGCTTATCATAGTTGTCTTCGCGCTGGCTGCCGCCGATGATCTCACCAATTCCCGGTACCAGGCAGTCCATCGCCGCAACCGTGCGGTTGTCCTCGTTGAGCTTCATGTAGAAGGCTTTGATCTGCTTGGGGTAGTGGATGACAAAGATCGGCTTCTTGAACACCGTCTCGGTCAGGTAGCGCTCATGCTCGGTCTGCAGGTCGCAGCCCCAGCTGACAGGATACTCGAACTGGACCGGCGCTTTTTCCAACAGCTCGATCGCATCTGTATAGGTGACGACACCAAATTCATTATCAATGACATTGTGCAGGCGGTCCAACAGGCCCTTGTCGACAAATTCATTGAAGAAGGCCATTTCTTCCGGGCATTCGGCGATCACCTGGCGGATGATGAACTTGATCAGGTCTTCGGCCAGCGCCATGTCATCGTTTAAATCTGCAAAGGCGATTTCAGGCTCAATCATCCAGAACTCGGCCGCATGCTTGACGGTATTCGATTTTTCTGCGCGGAACGTCGGACCGAAGGTGTAGATGTTCTTGAACGCCATGGCGAAGGTCTCACCGGACAATTGGCCGCTGACTGTCAGGCTGGTTTTCTTGCCGAAGAAGTCCTCCCCGAAATCGATCGAGCCATTCTCTGCGCGAGGTGGCTGGCCAATGTCCAGGGTCGTGACCGAAAACATCTGGCCGGCGCCTTCGGCGTCACTGCCGGTGATGATCGGTGTATGGACATAGACAAAATCGCGTTCATTGAAGAATCGGTGGATGGCAAAAGCGGCCACCGAACGAACCCGGAACGCTGCTGACAGCAGATTGGTGCGCGGGCGCAGGTGGGCGATGGTGCGCAGGAACTCGGGAGAATGACGTTTGGGCTGGAGGGGGTAATCCGGCGGACAGTCCCCTTCGATTTCAATCGTTTCCGCCTGCAGTTCAAAGGGCTGTTTGGCCCCCGGTGTCAGTGTCACCTGGCCGGTCACAACCAAGGCCGCACCGTTGCCAGTCCGGGCGATCTGGTCATAATTGGCCAGATTGTCCCGGGTGAACACGACCTGGAGCGGCAGGAAAAAGGTGCCATCATTGAGACTGATAAAACCAAACTGTTTCTGGTCGCGAATCGTACGCACCCAGCCCGAAACAGTTACGGACTGGCCGGCATACTCAGCCGTATTGCGGTAGAGCTGGCGCACCGACGCGTTCATGCGTTTTTACCGCAGCAGGCTTTGTACTTCTTGCCGCTGCCACAGGGGCAGGGATCGTTACGGCCGATCTTCTCATGGCGCACAATCTTGGACTGGCGGTAGGATTTGGCCAGCTCGTTGCGCCGCTCGCTGCTGAGGACATTGTCCCAGCTCTCGAGCGAATAGAGCCAGTCAGCCTTGACTTCATGCATTTTCCAGTACAATTTCTCGAAATCGATCCTGAGCGACAGTTCGGTGTCAGCCTCGACCGATTCCAGGTCCAGTTCTTCCTGCAGGCAGGAATTGATGCCATCGAGAAAACCCAGGTAGACCACCATGTCCTTGCCAAAACCGAGGGTACGGGCCATCTCTGCTGCCGTGCCCTGGACGGTGTCCTGGCCAGCTAAGAAAATCTGGTCATAGGCGTCCTTTTCGAGGGTGTAGTAACGCTCAACAAAAGCCTGGTATTCGGTCGGATTGGAGCTGTCTTCGATTTTCGACAGCCACTGGGCATGGTAGCTCATGCGGTATTCTCCTTGAAAGTAAAATGATGTTCGGGGTCTTGCGATCGGTTGGTGATCACATGCGATCTGCAATCACATGCGATTGCCAATAAATTGATTTACAAACGGTCGGCAATCGCTTGGAGGAAGCCTTCAGTGTCGACGACGGTGACGGTATCGAGGTTGACGAGGCTTCTCAGGTCGCCGGTGACGATACCTTCTTCGATCAGCTGGAGCGAGACTTTTTCCACCTGGTCAGCAAAAGCCATCAAGTCCGGCAGCTCGTCGAGTTCACCGCGTTTTCTCAGGGCACCGGTCCAGGCAAAAAGAGTCGCCATCGGGTTGGTTGAGGTCTTCTCGCCTTTGAGGTAGCGGTAATAGTGGCGGGTCACCGTGCCGTGGGCGGCTTCGTATTCGTACTGTCCATTGGGTGAGACAAGGACGGACGTCATCATGGCCAGGCTGCCACAGGCGGAGGCAATCATGTCGGACATGACATCACCGTCGTAGTTCTTGCAAGCCCAGAGGAAACCGCCTTCGGAACGCATGACACGGGCGACGACGTCGTCGATCAGGGTGTAGAAATATTCGATCCCGGCTGCCTTGAACTTGTCGTCAAATTCAGCATCGTAGATTTCCTGGAAAATATCCTTGAAGCGATGGTCGTAGGTCTTGGAAATGGTGTCTTTGGTGGCAAACCAGAGATCCTGCCTGAGGTCGAGGGCGTAATTGAAGCAGGAACGGGCAAAGCTTGCGATCGAATCGTCGAGGTTGTGCATGCCGAGCACGACACCAGCGCCTTTAAAATCATGGATCAGCTGCTTTTTCGTCGAGCCATCCGGCATCGTCAGCAGCAGTTCTGCCTTGCAGGGTCCGTCGACTTTCATCTCGGAATCGCGATAGACATCGCCATAGGCATGACGGGCGATGGTGATCGGTTTGCGCCAGCTGGCAACAAAAGGCTGGATGCAGTCCACCAGGATCGGAGCCCGGAAAACCGTGCCGTCGAGAATGGCCCGGATCGTCCCATTCGGGCTTTTCCACATCTGCTTGAGCTTGTATTCCTCCACACGCTGGGCATTGGGGGTGATGGTGGCACATTTGACGGCAACACCGAGCTCGAGCGTGCGCTTGGCTGAGTCAATCGTCACCTGGTCGTCGGTCTGGTCGCGGTATTCAAGGCCAAGGTCAAAATATTCTGTCTTGAGATCTACAAACGGTTCAAGGACGATCTCCTTGATCTGTTTCCAGATGATGCGGGTCATCTCATCGCCGTCCATCTCAACGAGCGGCGTTTTCATGGCAATCTTGGTCATAGGCACCTCCGCGGCCAGCCTCTATCGGCTATAAAATACGGCCCTCATTATACGGAACGAAAGAATCCAGAGTCAATCGACCAGGTTACGAAACCACAGGTTTTCGCTAACGATTGAAAGGCGATTTTTGAACGTTTCCAGACCAGATCAGGCAGATTTGGCCGCTGATGCAGCCGTCACCAGGAGCATTTCCAGGGCGGTCCGCTCAGGCAGCTGGCCAGTTTTGACAGCCAGATCGGTTTCAAAGCACAGGCCATAGATCTGCTCCATCCGCTCGATCGACATCAGCTTGGCCTGCTGCAGGAGCCGGTTGGCGACGAAAGGCATCACCTTGAGCTCGCGCACCAGCGCATCGGAGCGGCCGAGATCCTTGGCACAGATCAGCTGGCGGAAATGGCGCGCCAGCATGAAGGAAATCAGTTGCACCGGCTCTTTTTGGCCCAGCAACAAGTCGAGCAATTCCAGAGCCCGGGATGTCTGGCCACGGGAAATCGCATCGGTCATGTCGAAGATATTGCCGCGCAAATCCGGCAGGGACAGCTGTTCCACCAGGGCCCGGTCGATGTGCTTGAGACCAGAATAGGCAAGATAAAGGAAGATTTTATTCATTTCCTGCCACAGGACCTGCATGCTGTTGTCACAGCGGTCAACCAGGCTCTCTGCTGCCAGAGCCTCGATCGCAAAGCCGCGCTGGCGGGACTCGACCTCCACCCACTGGCGCAAGAGTGCCGGCTGTTCCTGGCCAATCTCGGCCAGTACTCCCCTTTTCTCGACTGCTTGGATCAGGGCTTTCTGGCGCCGGTCTACCTTCTCTTCGACAAAAACCAGGCAGGCGGAGTCCGGCAGCTGTTCGATGAGCTGGAGCAGCTCCTGCTGGCGCCCCTTGGCTGCCTTGGCATCTGGAGCAGCACCCTCCGATTCCGTTTCGGCTGCGTCACTGGTCTTCTTCTCAGTGGCGGCGAAAAAACCGCTGCCCCGGACCACAATCAACTTGCTGCGCGACAGAAAGGGCGGCGTCATCAGTTCCGATCTCAGGCGATCAAGCGACAGCCGGCTGGCTGCATTGCCGCTGAAGGTCACGGAATCAAAGGATTCGGACCCGGGTGCGAGGACCAGCTCCCGGATGCTGCCGACCAGTTTGTCGATCAGGAATG
This sequence comes from Mageeibacillus sp. UBA5734, assembly GCA_002419365.1. Taxonomy (GTDB): domain Bacteria; phylum Bacillota; class Clostridia; order Saccharofermentanales; family UBA5734; genus UBA5734. Next base: position 84,578 of record DIGA01000067.1, read on the forward strand.
TCTCCTCGCCATAAAGGACATACAGTGCACGATTTTCACCCTTGCGCAGTTCGGCCTTGAGTTCTTTGTATCCGATGCGGTTCGTGTCTCCAGCTTTAGCCATGGTCTTCCTTCCGATAGGTCTGTGCATAGAGCTTGCCGTGGCGCAGTTCGATCAGGATCGCACCCTGACGGTCTGTACGTAGATACGGGATGGCGGATTCGGTGAGCCGCGCCAGCAACTCGGGTGCCGGATGGCCGTAGGTATTGGGGCCGACACTGATGACCGCCAGGCCCGGCTGGACCTGGGACAAAAAGGAATCCAGGGTTGTCGTCCGCGATCCGTGATGAGCCACTTTCAGGATCTCATTATCGACGATCCAGGGATCGCTTAGCAAGGCTTGTTCGACGAATGGTGTGGAATCGGACATGAGCAGCAGGGAATGGCCGGTCAGATCCAGGCGAAAGTGCAAGGCCTGTTCATTGAGATCATCGGCGTCTGTGGACATTGATTCCAGCCCGGTCGCAGCCAGAACCTGCAGCTGGTCCGGCTGGCCTAGAGCCAGAACGTGCTGAGCCGTCAATGCAGACCAAGGGATAGCAAGCTGTTCGGCCTGCCTAACTAAATTATTAGTCAGGTTGTCCTGTCCTCCTGTTGTGCTTTCTTGATTCACTTCCTGCGCTGGCACCAGCAACCGCCGAACGCGGCCGGATCCCAGCAATTCCCCGGCCCCGCCAGCGTGGTCCAGATGGCCATGGGTCAAAATCAACGCATCGATCTGGCGGATCCCCAGGGCATCGAGCGCTGGCAGCAGGATTTGCCAGCCAGTCCCGGGCTTTCCGGTGTCGATCAGGATATCCAGTCCATTCCTGGTGCGAATCAGGGCTGCATCCCCTTGCCCGACACTGAAAAACCAGACCTGATCCGCGGTCAGAAATTGAGATTTGGCGGCAAACAGGGCCAGGCCAAGCACCAATATGCCAGCCCCCAGGCGATAGAACAGCCGCACGTTCGGCCGGCTGAAGCGAATCACAAGCGGCACGAACAGAACCACCACGCCAGTGAGCAGAAGCACATTCAGCCAGGCCACCGGCCAGCGCCCCCAGTGGACTCTGGCAAAAAAGCGAGCGATTGCAGACAGGCTATCCAAAGCGATTGCCACCGGTCGACCCGGTACAGTGAGGAATCCAGACAAGACCTGGTCCATGTCAATGGACATCCCCGGCAACGCATTCAGTCCAGCCAGTACCAAGCCTGCCCCTGCACCAGCCAGAAGGATCAGCAAGGTTACAAGGGTCATCCACTCCACCAGGAACAGGGCTGGCACATTGGCCATCAGACCGACCAAGGTCAGCTGACGCGACAAGACTGCTGCGACAGGCAGGACCAGGAACTGGACAGCCAGGCTGGTCCCGGCGAAATCCAGCCAACCAGGTGGAAGCTGTGGCCAGCGAGCAGCCAGCCGTCGAGTCAGAGCCGGTCCACCAGCCAGAAGACCGATCGTGGCCAGCGCACTGAGCCAGAAACTGAAGCTTAAGAGAGCCAGCGGCTGGAACAACGCGAACACCAGGACAGAAAGACCAAGGGCATTCAAAGGGTCCGACCGGCGATGGAACACCCGGCCGAACAGAAACAACGCCGACATCACAAGGGCCCGGCTGACACTGACCTGCCAGCCCGTCACAAAGCCAAACAAGATCAAGGCCAGCAATAACACGACTTGACGCCAGATCCGCCGGATCCTCAACCTGCGCACCAGACCAGTCAGAGGCGTCAGCCAGAAGGCAATGTTCGCACCTGAAACCGCCGTCAGATGCGACAAACCGGCCTGGCGAAAATCATAGACCTGGCCTGGATCCATGCCCTCGCTGGATCCGATCAGCAGTCCAGCCAGCAGGGATGAGCGGTCCGGCCCGACCATCCCGGTGAGTGCTGTAGTCAAGGTCCTTCGCAGATCAGCTGCCCAGCGCACCAGCACAAAAGCCCGCCCTGGCTTAAGCACAACCACCTCCCCGCGCGCAGCATCAATCTCCCGCAAAATTGCCTGGCGCCAGAGCCAGTCCCTGCGGTCAAAACCACCCGGATTGGCAGCTCCAGCAGGTCGTTCAAGATAGCCGGTCACCTGAAGGCGCGCCTTGGGCTCTATGACTTTGCCAGAACCAGAAAGGGCCAGTCGCACACCCTGCGGACCATAAACCACAGCTGTCACCCAATCCGAGCCTGCCTGAGTACCACTGATGATCCGCTCCACCGTCACCTCGCCAGACCACCACCCAGAAGGATGGTCACGCTGGAATTGCTCTGCGATCACAAATGGCCAGCCCAGGCGCAACCCGCCGATGATGAAACACAGGAGCAAGAGCGAGAGGTGAAAACACTTTGCAGCATCAATCCCTGTCTGATGCCGTTTGCACTGCAACAAATACGCTGACAGTGCGAGTACTACCAGCAACCAGACCAGCCGTCCACCCACGTGTGTCGCCAGCAGACCACCCACCAGCATAGCCAGTGCCAGAGGCAAGGCCGGGCGGCGCCACAGTTGTGCCCAGCGGATGCCCAATTCTGAAACGGTCCCCTGCCAGAGTTCCCGGGCCGTCTCAGCTGCCCATTTCCGCCAACCACCGCGATCTGGCTGAGGCCTGAGAATCCAGTCCCGTTTCATCCCCTCCTCCCTTCCACCGGCTGCAAGCAAAAAAACGATCCGGCAGCTCTCAGTCTGCAGGATCGCCTCGATGGATCACAGCCCTATTCGATCGACAATAGTCGCGCTTTTACGACACCGCTTTTTTCAAACCCCGCTCAGTCCACGCTTGCAGCCGTTTCGCCGACGACAGAGGCGACCATGACAGGTTAATATGACGATTTCAATCAAGGCTCCTGTCCCGCATGGGGTTCTTCATTATCAAGGCCTTGAAGCACGTCGGAAGCAAGGCAACTGTAATGGCTGAACGACGGATCCTGAAACGGTCGGATTAGTTCCGCTCTTCCACTAAGGCCAATAAATGGGAACTGCCTGAAGTGATAGCTAGAATATTCTTCAATCCAACCGAATCCTTGATTTGCCCGTGCATGTTATTTCCCCATACGACAACCGTTCCGTCATCTTTTAAAGCTATTGCTTGTTGACCACCTGCGGCTATGGCTTGAATATTTTTCAAATCTCTAGGCATTGATGTCGGAAGGCGTTCACTCCGCCCCCAAGCCACCAAAGTTCCGTTTTCTTTCAGTGCCAAGGTGTAGCGGGCATGTGCGGCTATGGCGATCACACTTGAAAGGCCTTTCGGAATTTCTAATTGGCCATTTTCATTACTGCCCCATGCCTCTATGGTTCCGTCATCTTTAAGTGCTACAATATGGTCGCTTCCGGCAGCAATTTCGGTTATTTTTGCAGCCCCCGATGGAACAAATAGTTCCCCGCTCATTTTACCGCCCCAAGCTGACACGGTTCCGTCCTCTTTCAATACGGCTGTAAGATTGCCACTTGCTGCTATCGCTTTTATATTGATCAAATCGGCGGGAACCTTTTCCCCTTCGTGCAAATATTCGCCCCACACCGACACTGCCCCATCAGCTGATAACGCAACCGTATGATAGTCCCCCGCTGCAATCGCAGTGATGTTCTTTAACCCTTGTGGAACTTCTCCGTTTTTAACACTTTTGTATCCCCAGGGAATTGATCCTCCCCATGTGGACACGGTCCCGTCCTCGGACAAGGCAACTGAATGACAGAACCCGGCAGCAATGTCTATGGCACTAGAGTAAAAACCAAGTGATGCT
>DIGA01000083.1:0-1774 GCA_002419365.1 Mageeibacillus sp. UBA5734
GGCATCCACCCGATTGTACCGGTCATGCTCGGTGATGCCCGGCTGGCCCAGGAGATGTCACGGCGCATGATCGAGCTTGGCGTATTTGTCATTGGCTTCTTCTATCCTGTTGTCCCCCAGGGCAAGGCCAGGATCCGCACCCAGATCTCAGCTGCCCACTCACAGGCAGATCTGGACTTTGCCATCCGGACATTTGCCGCAGTCCGCAAAGAGATGGGACTCTAAGTTTCCTGGCTACATCCGGCGCGTGCTGGCCTGAGAAGCAGGCCGGATGCAGATCAGCGGAAGATCCAGGGGAAGGCCAGGAAAACAAAAGCTGCCCAGGCACCATAGGCAGGCAGGTACTGTGTGACCGCCCGCTGGACGGCCGGCGGGGCTGTCTTTTTGCGCAGAAATTTGCCATAAGCGGCGAGAATCCAGGCCAGATGGCCGCCGATCAGGAGATTGACCCCGAGCACCACGATCCGGTTCGGTGTCAGGCCATATGAAGACAGCCGGAACACGATCGAAGCCAGAGCGACGATGTCAATCATCAGTGCCAGGCAGATCAGGGCAACGGTAAGCAGGTCACCCAGTTGCCGCTTGTCGCCATTTGATTTTTCCGTCAGGGTAAAGATCGTGATGGCCAGGACGACCAGGAGAATGCCATTGAAAGCGATCAGGAAATCACGGTCCAGGAAGGGATTGCGACCGGCCATCAAAAGCACGGCGAGATAGGCCAGCAGGGTCAGGAAAACCAGCGGACTGAAGATCCGGGCGATCCAGGGAGCCAGTGTCTTAGCCAGCTTGAGCTGGGTTGTGACCAGATAGGTGGCGACGAGTGACAAGGCAGCGGCACCGAAAACGACGACATTTTCCAGGTAGAACTTGGCAACATCCTGGCCCGGCAACGCCAGCTCAAACAGCATCAGGGTCAGGGCCGTCAAAATCATGCCGCTGATGGCAAAGATCGCATAAACGATGGCAAATTCACCGTTGAACCGGATATAAGCGAGACGCGCCTCGATCGAGCGATGGTCATTGCCTGTAAAGGCCAGTCCCAGGACGATCCAGAGAAAGACAGGCAGATGAAGATAGGCCATGATGATGCTGTCGCTCTCTTGCAGGGGCAGGATGTTGATGTAGATCAGGGAGCCCAGGAATAGGCCGGCCAAGTTCAGCAGCAATTTTTTGTCTGGCTTCTGGGTCAGGGCGAAATACGCGGCCATAAAGGGAACCACGCCGTACAGGATGTTGACCGGAGCGATGGTTTGTCCGATCACAAAATGCAGGATGACCCTGGTGCACAGGCCAGCCAAGGCCGCCAGCAGCAGAGCCAGGCGCAGGTCTCTGGCCAGCAAGCGAGATTTTGCTTCAGATGCCTCAGCTTGCTCCATGAATCTTTCCTGCCAGACAGCCAGAACGATGGACTCCGGGTCTTGCTTTCTGACCTCCGGAAACGCCCGGCGAAAGGCAGCAGGATCCTGGCGAAACAGAAGTTCCAGTGCATGTGGATTATCAAGATTGTTCAGGATTTTTTCCTTCATGTCCATGGTGTCATGCCTCCTCTGGACGGTATTCCAGGATATCGCCAGGCTGGCAGTCGAGCGCCTGGCAAATGGCATCCAGCGTCGAAAACCGGATCGCCCTGGCCTTGCCATTTTTCAAGATCGACAGGTTGGCCATGGTGATGCCAACCTTCTCGGTCAGTTCCGTGACACTCATTTTGCGCCGCGCCAGCATGACATCGAGATTGATGATGATCGCCATATCCCTCTCCTCACACCGTCAGATC
>DIGA01000083.1:1804-22010 GCA_002419365.1 Mageeibacillus sp. UBA5734
ACCGCGATCACCAAGGAAGCAAAGATGATCAGAAGGCCAATCACGATCAGGCCAGGCGCATCGTCGCCCTCCGCCATCAGGTACAGCAAGGGCAACTGGGCGATGTAGAGGATGCTGATGATCACAGCCGAAAGCTTGATATTTTTCAGGCAGCGGACCGAGGCATCGGAAAAGGCTTGACTGCGATCGATCAGGCTGAGCAATCCCAAGGCCTGAGCCAGGGCCTGGAAAAAGGCCAGGGCAGACGCGTAGACGCCAGCCAGGAAGAGGTATCGGAGAGCGGCAAGATCAGGCGAGTACTGGATGATCAGGCGGGAAAGTCCAGGGACCAGGAAGATACAGGCGGCAAGGACCGGCAAACCGATCAGGAAAACCGCGATTTTGAGAAACAAGGTTGAGCCATGCTGCATAAGCGACACCTCAGTGTTGTTGTTGCTATCAGCATAGCATGAATATATTGTTTTTCAATATATTTTTATTGTTATTATATTGTTTCAGACTTGGGAACGGCAGGTGGCGCGAGTAATGTGCGAGTGGGCCGTCGCCGCGCGAGGGCGTGAGCGACCCGCGCGAGGGTTTGCACCAAGGTAGGCACATGCCGCAAAAAGTGTCACGCTTCACTTTTCACGGTAAGATTACGGCAATACGCAATGAGACTTCAGATCCTGAACGTATACCATGACGGTTAATCTATGATACAATCTTGTCAAATTCAAATCCCTTGAATTTTCTGAATATCCTCTGGTCCATCTGACCCCTTTTGATGATTCTGACAGTTGATGGAGGCCTGTGATATGAAAGTGCTCCTGATTGGCTCGAGTGACCCGTTTGCCAGGGAATGGATCAACCGCCTTGGCAAGGAAGGCCATACCGTCGGACTGGTGGCAACGAGTGATTTCCTGCCCCAGGCAAGACCAACGTTGTCATATCACTGGTTTGGTTTCGCCGCCGATTCACCGGGCCTCGACAAGGCCTGGGCCAGTTTCAAACCAGACCGGGTCGTTTTTGCCGGACGGTTTTTGGGTGATGCTGTCTGGGACATGGAGCAGGCAAGTGCTTATCTGGGCGAACTGGTCAATTGCCTTCATCTGGCTGCCAAACACCAGGCAGGGCTCATGGTCTACCTGTCATCGATGGAAGTCTATCCGCCGCAGGATCCAGAAGCCCTGTCATCAGCTGGTTCTAAAGAGTCTGATGTCTTGCAGCCTGAATCGGTCAAAGGCTTGCTCTGTATGCAGGGCGAAAATCTGGCGCGTGAATTTTGCCGGATTCGCAAGCTGGAACTGAGTGTCCTGCGTTTTGCCGACCTGAGCGGCTATGGACTTGCTGCTCAGAAAAACGATGTCATCTCATCGATCGCACGCCAGCTGAACCTGCTGCCTGAGGTGACTGTCAACACCCGGCAAACCTATCATCTGCTGTCCCTGGGTGATGCCGTCGACGCTCTGGTCCGGGTGCTCAACAGTGGTCGCCCAGGCATTTACACGGTGTCCAGCATGCGGACGACCCCTGCCATCGAACTGTATGCCACAATCAAGGAAATCCTGGGCAGCTCTACGGTCCTGGCGCGCGAAACCGGCCAGCCAGCCCATTATCCAGCGGATGTCACAGCCATCAAGCGTGAATTGGAATGGGTGGAACTGCGGCCGTTTGAAGAACAGCTGCCAGAATGGGTGCAAGCCGACCTGGCACCGGAACCGTTGAAACGCTCACGCACCGTGCGGTTCCGGGCCAATTCTCTCCCGGGCCAGATCTTCCAGACTGGACTTTTCTTTGCCGTGATGGCTTGGCTCAGCCTGCAGGTTTCCAATCACGATATTCTGCGCCAGATCGACCTGATGACCGTTTTTGTTTTGACAACCAGTCTGTTTTTTGGAATCCAGCAGGGTGTCCTCTCCGTTTTGCTGGCCTTTGCCTATTATGTGGTGACAGCAACTGGAAACTCGACTGAAATCCTCGCGGTCATTCTCAAGCCGGACACGTTCCTGCGCCTGGCCTACCTGATTTTTGCCGGTGTGGTGGTCGGCTATGCAGTCGACCAGTACCGGAAAGCGGCTGGCCTGGCCCAATCGGAGCGAGACTACCTGCACAACGAGTTTTCGGAACTGAAGCGGATCAATGACAGCAATGTCATGATCAAGCACCAGTACGAAAAGCGGTTGGTCAGCTACCGCAACAGCTTGCCCCGGTTGTACGACATTACCCGCCAGCTTGACACGCTCGATCCGAGGGTGATCTATTCCTCGCTGGTCACTGTAATCCAGGATGTCATGGAAGTCCCTTCCGTAGCCGTTTACACATTCGATCAACGCAGTGGCTATACCCGTCTGGTCGGAGCATCAAACGAACGCTCGCTGTTCCAGGGCAAATCATTTAAACTGGATGATTTCCCTGCCCTGGCGGAAAAACTCGGCCAGAATGAGATCTTCATCGGCGACCAATGGTCAGAAACCAGTCCGGCACTGGCAGGGGCGATCCACTACCAGGGGCAGATTCTGGCGCTGATCATCATCCGTGAATTGCCATTTGAAATGATGTCGCTCTACCAGGTCAATTTGCTGCGGACCTTGATCGCCCTGATCAGCTCTTCGTTCATCAGGGCCTTCCAGTATGAAGAAAAAACCCGGGGCGAACGCTTCTTGGGCGACTCCGAAATCTTTGTGGCCGCTGAATTTGCCAAATGCCTGCGTTTGGCCCAGGATGACAAAAACAGACAGCAATCGGACTTCTCCGTCCTGAAGTTGAATGGTCCGTCACTTCCGGTAGATCTGTACCACCAGGTGGCCCGACATTTCCGGTCCACCGACCTGTTTGGCGTTGATTCCTTGGATCGCCTGTATGTCCTGCTCAAAAACACCAGCGGGGCCGATCTGCCGGCGGTCTGTGCCCGGTTGGCGTCAAGCGGGGTTGCATTCGAAGTCTGTCCGGTCGATCCGGAGCAACCAGACAGCCTGACTGGACTGGACCGGTGACAACCATGAACAGCGTCCAGATCCTTCTGCTGGTGAATACAGTGGCTGCCGGACTCTATTTCCTGCTGAACCGCCATCGTCCCCAACGCCTGCTGGCTTTGTTTTTCCTGATCTTGCCCGGACTGGGTTTTGCTTTCTATTTCATCCCCGTATTCTGGTTTAGCATCACACAACACCACAACCTCTACGACGAATCCAATGTCCGTCTCAATTTGGTGCAGGAAGATTTCGCCCATGACCCAGATGTGGCTGAAGAAATCAACGAAGTGTCTTTCCACGAAGCAGCCACAGTGTCCAGCAGCCAGGAGAAACGATCGTTGTTGATGGGGATCTTGCGCCATGACCTCATGCAAAGTCCGGACCTGCTCCAGTCAGCACTGGATGACGATGATACGGAGACTGCTCACTATGCCGCTTCGGCCTCCCTGGAAATCAACCGCCGGTTGAAAAATGCAGTCCAGGCGTTGGAAGCCCAGCATTATGCCGAGCCGAACAACCTCGAAGTCCTGCGCAGTTTGCTGGACGGGGTGGCCAGATTGCTGGATTTCTCCCTGTTGACCGAGCGCGAAACTTACTTTTATCGCAACAAGCAACAGGATTTGTATCACCAGCTCGAGTTACTGGGACCAGACTTTGTCACAGAGACAGATAGGATCAGCTGGTCCGAAGCTTTGCTGGCCATCCAGCGGCCGCACGAGGCCCTGGCCAAAGCCATTGCAGCCAACACGCATTCTCACAGCGAGGCAACCTGGCTCCAACGCCTCAAGATCCTCTACCTGCTGCGTGACCGGGACGCCTTTGAAGTGGCGTTGGATGAATTTCTGCGGACCAGGCTCGTCGTGTCCGAAAATGGACTCAACCTGATCCGGTTCTGGAAGGAGCGCAGCCTTTGATGCGTTTGTCATCACGACGACTGGTCATCCTGCTGATGCTGCTCCTGTTGTCCGGGCTGCTGTTTTTTGCGTACAATTTAGATAACCAGTTTCTCAGCAGTGCTGACACCAATCCCTGGGCCACGGTTACTAACGAGTCTTTGCTCGATGCAACAGCACCAGATGGAAAACCGGACCAGAGATATGTGGTGGCAGGGGTACCGGCCAATCCACAGGAAATTGCGATTCAGAAACAGACATTGGCGGTCCTCGACCTCCTGGGCCTTAGCTACCGGACGCGTAATCAGCTGCAAGCCAATGACCTCCTGCTGGGCGAGACATTGATTCTGGTCGTCAAAGACCTGGCACAGGTCTATGATCCCGTTGACCTGGCGGAATTTGTCCGCAGAGGGGGCGGCCTGATCCTTGCTGCCGGGATTTCGCCGGACTATACCCAAACCTACCTCGATCCGTTGCTGGGGATCCGGGAACGCGGTGAATTTTCAACCGTTGATGCCTTGCGCTTTTGCGAAGGCACCTTGCCTTATCCGGAAACAGACATGACTGGCCTTGATCCTTTCATGACCTTGAATGTGCGCGTTCAAGCACCTGCACAGGTTCTGATCGAAACGCCTGACAAATTGCCGCTGGTCTGGGTCCATCCGTACGAGTCCGGCCGTGTGGGTGTCATGAGCGGTCCTTTGCTGGAAAATCCAATCACAGCTGGTTTTCTGGTGCCACTCCTGGGGGAAATGGCCGGCCAGCTGATCTACCCAGTCGTCAATGCCGAAGTCGTGGCCCTCGATGCCGCACCACCCTTGTTTGACAGCAACGACCGGCTTTCGTTCCAATACTATGGCCGCAGTGCCGAATCCTTTGTCCGGGACCAGCTGTGGAACATTTTCGAACAGAAAGCCACCCTGCTGGACCTGACCTATACGACCAGCTTCATCGGCATCGATGCCAACCCGTTCAAGATCAGCCAAGTCAACCTGCAGACCTTTTCCTTTGTCAACAAGCAAGTCCTCAAGCTTGATGGCGAAATCATGCTGGCCGGTGACCATAATGGGATTGCTGAACTGACGGAAGAAAGAGTCGCCGACATGGCCGTCTTTTTCCGGGATTCCCTGCCCAACTATGTCCTGCGCAGCTATTACCCTCTGTATGGGACGATCCAGCCCCAACATCTGGCAGCAATCCGGCAAGCCTTTCCGGAAATATCCATACTGCGTTACCCCCTCGACTTTTTTGCCAGTCCTGAAAAGCAATCTGACCTGGACCAGCTGGCCCGAGATGAGACGATCACCCTCTTCCCGACCATCACCCATGGATTCAAAATCGACCGGGACCAGTTTCTGACGTACCTCTCCCAACTGACCACTCAGGGCCTGGTCTCACACAGTTTTGATGTCAATTACCTGTTCACCGTGCCAGAAAAGGACAGCAACTGGAATGAGCTGGATGAGTTCTTTGACGAGCTCTGTAACCAGTATTTTGCCCCGGTGCGCTGGCTCTCCGATCTGACGATTTCGCCAGCTGCCAGTCAGCTGAAGGCGACCCGGCAGCTCGCCTACTCAACCCGGACCAAGGGCAACCAGATGACCGTGACCTGCCAGCAGTTCTCACCCGGTCAAGCTTTTTTCTTCCGCAGTGAGACTCCCATCGTACGGGCGACGGGTGCGACGGTCCATTCCATCAACCAAACCTACAGCCTGGTGATCGCTGATACCCCTCAATTCACCCTGGAGTTTTCATGATACCGGAGGAATTGCCGATGGAGAGCCACGCAACACGAAAACGGATCTGCCTGATCTGCGAAGGGAGCTACCCTTATGTCGCTGGTGGTGTCTCCACCTGGATCCAGATGCTGGTCGAACAGTTCCCGGATCATGATTTCATCATCTGGAGCATTGCCACAAACCGGAAGGAAATGGGCCAGTATAAATACACGCTGCCGTCCAATCTGATTGACATCAGGACCGTCTATCTGGAAGATCACCCGTTCCAGCCTGGCCCGGAAAAAACAAGGCTCACCCCAGATGAGCAGCAAGCCCTGGAAGCACTGATCCTGGACGATACAGCCGGCATCGCCTGGCAGTCCATCCTGGACCTGATCCAGCGCCATCGCCAGCATCTGGTTGACGTACTCATGGGCGAAGCCTTCTTCAAACTTGCTGTAAAGTTGTACCAGCAGGACTACAGCCGCACGGTCTTCAATGACTATCTCTGGAATCTGCGCTCGATGTATTTCCCCCTGATGAAGGTCCTGGCGGATGATATCCCAGCAGCTGATCTCTACCATGCAGTATCGACAGGCTATGCCGGCCTGATCGGCAGTGTCGCTGCCCATGTCACTGGCCGGCCCCTGCTGATTACTGAGCACGGCATCTACACCCGGGAACGCGAAGAAGAAATCATCAAGGCCGAATGGGTGATTGGCGATTTCAAAAAACTCTGGATCCATTTTTTCTACAAACTGGCCCGCATCGCCTATCTGAAAGCAGATCGTGTGATTGCCCTGTTTGAACAGAATCGCAACCTGCAGGTCGAGCTTGGCTGTCCGCCTGGGAAAACGCAGGTGATCCCCAACGGCGTCGATTGGGCGGTGTTTTCTGCGCTGCCCGAACCGGCGCGCAACCGGGATTTCATCCGGGTAGGAGCCGTTGTCCGTGTCGTGCCGATCAAGGATATCAAGACCATGCTGCTGGCCTTTGATCATGCTCAAAAGCATTTCCCCCAGCTGGAACTGGTGATTTGCGGCCCTGTTGATGAAGATCCCGACTATACCAGAGAGTGCCAGCAGCTGCTGGCTGAACTGGGGACAAAACAGGTATCCTTTGCCGGCCGGATCCAAGTCCGGGATCATATCGCTGGATTTGACCTGATGCTTCTGACCAGCATCAGCGAGGGGCAGCCGCTGGCTGTCATGGAGGGGATGGCTGCCGGTATTGCCCAGATTGCCACCCATGTCGGGGCTTGCCAGGAGCTGCTCCAGGGCACGGGTAGCGATGACCTGGGGGCAGCCGGTCTGGTCGTACCTGTCATGGATGTGGAACGCATTGCCCTGGCAATTGTTGATCTGGCCCATCATCCAGCCCGGCGCAGGCAGATGGGCCAGGCCGGTCAAACACGCATCCAGCGCTTGTACCAGAAACAGGATTTCCTCAGGCAATACGAAGCACTCTACAGGAATTGGCTGGCAACAACGCCACCCAGCCAGGGGGACTGACATGGCAGGCATTGGTTTCAAACTCCGCAAAATCTTTTCCGAAAACTCGATGACCGCGAAATTGAAAGGCGTCTTATTTGCCACCTTCACGACCATCGGACCAACACTCACATTCATCGGCATGTTGCTGTTGATCAATGCCGGCCTCAACCACTTTGGCGCCAGCGAAGGGGACCGGCTGTTTTTCTCGGCCTCTCTGTTCTACCTGTTTTTGATCAATCTGCTGATTTCAGGTGCCACCGGAACGATCCTGTCGCGTTTCATCGCTGACCAGATCAACGATGGCACGGTGGAAAACGTGCCGGCAGCCTTGATTGGGTCACTGGTCCTGGTGAGTTCACTGGCTGCCCTGGCCGGTGGAGCGGTCACGTGGCTGCTGTGGCGCCATACCGCTGTCGCTGCCAGTTACCTGTTGGCGTATTACGCCCTCTACCTGGTGATTGCCATCACCTATGCGGTGATGAATTTCATTTCTGCAATCAAGGAATATGGCCGGATCAGCCTGGCTTATCTGGTCAGCATCTTGCTGGGAATTGCTGCGTTCTTTGGCTTCTACCTGGTCCTGGGGCAGGACTTGCTGTTTTCAGTGCTGCTCGGCATGCTCCTGGCCTTTTCGCTGATCGACATCATCCTGATTTATCTGGTTCTGACCTTTTTCAAGGGCTCCGCCCAGACGTATTTCCTCTTTCTCGGACATTTCCGGCGCAACCTGATGCTGTTCTGGGGTGGTTTTCTCTACATGCTGACCCTTTACATTCCCACCCTTTTCTTCTGGTTCTTCTCGGATCTTTCGACCCCCGTCGCCATCTTCCGGGTCGCCCCTGCCTATGACATGGCGATGTTCCTGGCCATCCTGGCCAATGTCTCCTCGACCGTTATCTTTGTAGTCAAAGTCGAAACGAATTTTTTCGAAAAATACCAGCGTTATGTCTCCAGCCTGGTCCATGGCACCTACCGCATGATTGAAAAAAACCGGGTCCAAATGGTCCGGACGATCACCCTCGAGCTCTTCTATATTTATGAGGTCCAGCTGATCATCACCTTGTTGCTCACCTCGCTTGGCATTATTTTCCTGCCGATGATCGGTTATGGCGGCCTGGTGCTCAATTATTTCCCTATCCTTGGCATCAGCCTCTATACCACCAGTCTGATGTACTTTACCACCGTTTTCCTCTATTATTTTGATGATCAGGCTGGCAGCCTGATGACCATGCTGGTCTTCTTTGTTGTGACGCTGGCTGCAACACTGATCGTCCTGCGACTCGGCATTTCCTACTTTCCATTGCCGCTTCTGGCTGGAGGCATGGCCAGCTGGATCTATGCCTTCCTGCGGTTGCGCGACTATCTGGGCAACATCAATGCCCAATTGTTTTGCCGGACCGGCACCTGAGCCGAGTAAATCATTGAATCGACGAGGTCATCTGTGAAGCGAATCAGTCATCGTTCAGCCGTTTTCCTGGTCAGTCTGGTCAGCCTGGCCGGGATCTTGTCGTTCAGCCTGCTATTCCTGCAGCAGCAAGCACAATTGTCTTTGCCAGACCCAGTCCCTGTTTCAGCACTGGATGAATGGTCGATCGAAGAGAGTGTCTTGAATGGCCTGCCATTGAAGGAAAACAAGGCGATTTACCGGTCCGACACAGAGGGATCCCTGGATACTCTGTTCATCACAGTGTTCCCGACAGATACACCAGATGGGACCATTGATTTTACGGCATTCGACTACCACCAGGCACTGGTCCAGGATTATAACCCAACGCTGGAGGCCAACATCACGTATGCAAATCCTGACGGCGAATTACCCGTGCTGGCCGACAAAGACCGTGTCAATGCCCGGATCCGGGTCCGTGGTGCTTCAGAGCGGGGCGCTGCCTACAAATCCTATCGCATCGAACTGACCGATGATCGTGACGCCTTGCGCGGCTTGAAGGTCATCAATTTGAACAAGCACGTCTTTGATCCGGGCAAAATCACCAATAAATTCAGCATGGACCTTTTCAAACAGATGGAAAACATGGCGAGCCTGCGCACCAATTTTGTCCATGTTTATATTCGTGACAAATCCCTGCCGCCAGAGCAACAAAACTACGTCGATTATGGTTTGTATACGCAAGTGGAGCAACCCAATCGAACGTATCTCGAATCTCACGGACTGGATCCTGATGGCACGCTTTACAAGGCCGAGTATTTTGAATTCCGGCCTGAAGACGTGCTGCGGTCCATGGAGGATCCGGACTATGATCCAGAAGCTTTTGAACACATCCTGTCCATCCGTGAGGCGGATAATCACGAAAAATTGCTGGACATGCTATCCGAAATCAATAACATCAACCAGGATTTCGAACCAGCCTTCCAGAGGTATTTCAATGAAGAGAATTACCTGACTTGGATGGCAGCCAATATCTTGCTGGGCAACTATGACACGGTCAACCGCAATTTCCTGCTCTATTCGCCGACCAATTCGGAAACATTCTATTTTTTGCCCTGGGACTATGACAAGGCAATGAACATCCAGGGATCGAAAAATTTCCCCCGGAAATGGCTAGGTTTGCAGCGCTACACCGGCGTCCTGCTCCATCGGCGCTATTTCCGGACACCAGAATCGGTCAGCAAATTAACCCGCAAAATGGATGAACTGCTGGGTTCGGTCATGAGCCGGGAATCGGTTCAGCGCCTGGTCCAGACGTATCGGCCTGTCGTATCCCCATTTTTGACCGTGATGCCGGATCTGGGTCTGCTGAAGCTGCCACCCAATGAAATGAATGGCTATTGGGACCAGTTTGATGATGAAATCTTGAAAAATTACGACATCTACAAGCAAAACCTGGAATTACCTTTGCCAGTGTTTGCGGGCGATCCAATACGCTCCGGCAGCATGGTACACTTTACGTGGGAAAGTTCTTATGATTTGCAGCAGGAAAAACTGACTTACCGGTTGCAGCTCGCCCGAGATCCACAGCTGAAGCAGATTGTATTCTCAGTATCAGATTTGATTGACACTTCATACGACTATCCAGGGGACCTGCCTGATGGGACTTATTATCTGGCTTTGCAAATTTTCGATACCTCCGGACATGACCAGCTGAGTCTGGATTATTACATTGATCCAGACTCAAACGTGTATTACTATGGCGTGCGCCAGGTCAAGCTGGGTGGACAGTAAACCATGGACCATCAAGGACGAACGTTGCGCCATGAATACAAATTTTTCCTGACCGAGCAAACCTATCATCGGTTGCGCGCAAGGCTGCATCCGGTCCTCAGTCCGGATGAACACATGCACCGGGATGACGGTTATGTCGTATCGAGCCTCTATTTTGATGATCTTCACCACACTGCCAAGCGGGAAAAAATCGACGGGGTGCGGTTCCGGGAGAAATTCCGCATCCGGACCTATGAGCACAACGATGCTGTCATCAAGCTGGAAAGCAAAGCCAAATACGATGACCTGACGGCCAAGACCAGCACGCGCCTGAGTCGCGCGGACTATGACCGGATCTTGCAGGACGATGATGATTTCCTGCTCCAACGGGATGAAGTGTTCTGCCGCCAGTTTTACGGCCTGCGCAAGATCAAGTTGCTGCGGCCGGCGACCATCGTTGAGTACACACGGGAAGCCTATCTGACGGAGGCCGGAAATGTCCGGATCACCTTTGACAAAGCCATTGCAGCCTCCTTGCAGGGTCAGGACTTGTTTGCCCCAGATCTGGTCCTGAGTCCAGTCCTGCCGCCCGGGATCCTGGTCATGGAAGTCAAATTCGATGATTTCCTGCCCCGAATGGTCCACCAGCTGATAGCAGACCAAGGCTTGCAGCGATTTGCCATTTCCAAATTTGTGTTATGCCAGAACAGGCGAGAAAGGGTGCGTCAACATGACTAGTTTTGTCGATATTTTCAAAAAAGGTTTCCTGGAGAACGGGCAGCTGGTCGACCTCTCCTTAAGCGGAATCGCATTGTCACTGCTGACAGCTTTCCTCAATGCCATGATCATCTATGTGGTCTACAAATTCTTCTACCGCGGCATCGTCTACAACAACAGTTTCAACGTGCTGCTGGTCATGGTGGCGTTGGTCACTTCCTTCATCGTTATGACGATCAGCTCCAATATCCTCCTTTCTCTCGGTATGGTCGGTGCCTTGAGCATCGTCCGTTTCCGCACCGCGGTCAAGGATCCACTCGATGTCGGGTTTCTCTTCTTTGCCATTGCTGTTGGCATTACCAGCGGAGCTGGACTCTACATCGTGGCTTTTGTTGCCACCCTGTTCATTTCCCTGGTTTACATCCTGATCGTCCAGATGCGTCCCTCCTCCCATGCCTATCTGCTGATTGTGAAATTCGAGCCAGCGGCCAACGAAGAGGTCCAGCGCATCCTGCATCCCCTGCGCAAGACGCTGAAAAACAAGACCAGCACGAGAAATCTCACCGAGCTCACGTACCAGGTGCGGTTCCGGGGCCAGAACACGGCCTTTGTCACTCAACTGGCCGATCTGGAAGGGGTTAGAAGTTCCGTTCTCGTGGAATATACCGGAGATTTTGGTGAATAGGTTTTACTTTTTTGTGTATAATGAAAATCGTGGGGTTTTTGGCATCTAGGTTTTGGCATCCTGTTACATGCGACGGACCTGTTCCTGCTCCCATACCAGTCCTCATTGCTTTAAAAGGGAGGGTCTTCCGTCATGTTGGAGCTGCTTGCAGAAATTTTCAGCGGGATTCTTTATTTCGGGACTGCTGCTGGCATCAAATCTCTGGTCATGTTTGCCATTTCCGGGATCCTGATCTATCTGGCCATCGCCAAGGATTACGAACCAGCCTTGCTGCTGCCGATTGGTTTTGGTGCCATCCTGGCCAATTTACCGCCAGTTGTCGAAGGCATGGCTGCGGTAGTCGGCACGGAGATGGAGCCCGGTTTTCTCAAGATCTTGTTTGAAGCCGGAATCGCCACCGAACTCTTCCCGATCCTGATCTTCATCGCAGTTGGAGCCATGATCGACTTCTCTCCCCTTCTGACCAGCCCCTACATGATTTTCTTTGGTGCCGCCGCCCAGTTCGGCATTTTCGCCACGTTCCTGATTACGCTCGGCCTGTTGCCAATCCTCGGAGTAACCGATCCCAACCTGGTCCTGCGTCTCGCTTCAGCCGTTGGCATCATCGGCGCGGCCGATGGACCGACAACCCTGTACGTCGCCAACCATTTCAACCTGCGCGAATACATGGGGCCGATCTCGGTCGCTGCGTACTCCTACATGTCGCTGGTCCCGATCATCCAGCCGCCGGTCATCTATGCCCTGACCACGGAAAAGGAGCGGAAAATCCGCATGCATTTCCACGAGCATGCTGTCTCTCAAACCGTCAAAATCATCTTCCCGATCGCGATCACGATCATCGCCGGCATCATCGTACCGATGAGCGTGCCCCTGGTCGGTTCCCTGATGTTTGGTAACCTGATCCGCGAATGCGGTGTCCTGGAACGCTTGTCCAAATCGGCTCAGCATGAGCTATCCAACCTGGTCACCATCCTGCTCGGGATCACAATCGGCTCCACCATGATTGCCGACCAGTTCCTGCAGTGGAATACTGCCGCCATCATGGTCCTCGGCCTGATCGCCTTTGTCTTCGACACTGCAGGGGGTGTGCTCTTCGCCAAGTTTTTGAATCTGTTCCTGAAACACAAGATCAATCCGATGGTCGGAGCCGCGGGAATCTCAGCCTTCCCGATGTCGGCGCGGGTGATCCAGAAAATCGCCAAGGCCGAAGATCCGCACAATTTCATCCTGATGCAGGCCGTCAGCGCCAATGTGGCGGGACAGCTCGGTTCGATCGTAGCCGGCGGCCTGGTCATCGCTCTGGTCACGCTGCTGGCCGGACGTGGCATCTGAATTCAGCGATTTTGGAGGTATCATCACATGATTGAACAACTCAGGCAAGCATCCCTCATCGACCAGGGCCTTTTCGTCGCTGCCGTCGGTCTGGCAGGCGTTTTCATCGTTCTCGTCCTCTTCTTTGTTGCGATCAAGGTCATTGCCGGTCTGTTTAAATAAATGTCAGCAGAAAGAGAGGCCCGTATTCGGATTAGTACGGATTCAGATAGAAATAGACCATGACAGCACCATCTAGCAGCGGACGTATTTGCGTTTGAATCCGAGGCGATTTTTCTGCACGGCAGACTCAATGGCTTCCACTGCATTCGGCACACTGAGCTTTTTCTTGCCGCGCAAGATTTCCACTGGACCAATCGACCGGGCAATGGCCAGGGCTTTTTCATGCAGGGGCACATATGAAATGCCCACCGTGATGACAAAATAATTCATGGCATAGCGAGCCCGGTCGGGGCTGTCATGAATCGTTAGGGCCACCGTGTCGAGCATGCGCTCGAGTTTCTCACGGTCGAACTCCGTGTCCTTACGGTTGCCCAGGAGCCAGCAATAGCAACTGTAGCCGGCTGACAGGTAAAGCTCGCGGCCGGATGCAATCCATTTATCAGCCACCGTCTGGGCGATGTCGGTTTCCGCCAGTGTGACGGCGACGATGTAGTCGGAGATCATGTGGAAATAAGCGGACTCCATCCAGCGGTCGAAATCGGCTTCAGTCATAACCTGGGGCTCGGCGATCATGCCGGCCAGATACATGGCATCGTAATTGCCGGTGGCATAAAGCGCTTCCGCCAAAGGCTGGTTGAGACCGGTTTTCTTGAGCAGCGGTTTCATCGAGCCGATCGCGACGCCAAAGAGCGGTTCATGAGCCCCCTGGCCGATGTAGTTTTTTTTGAGTCGTTCCGAGGCCAGGGCTTCAAGCTCAGCCAGGATGGTTTGAACGTCCATGGGATTCCTTTCGCTTATTGTCATACATCAGGTCTTCAGCTTGTTTCATAATGAAAGCCATGTCCTGGTCCGGATGGGTCCGGGTCGCTACGCCAAATGAAACACTGATCGGCAAGCCCTGGATTGTCACAGCCTGATTGTGTTCCTGGATCCGGTTGATAATCTTCAGGGTGTTGTCTGCATCGGTATGAGGCAGGAGAATGGCGAATTCGTCACCGCCCCAGCGTGCGATGATGTCCGTTTCGCGACAAACACGTTGCAAACTTTCCGCTGTTTTTCGGATCAGCAAATCACCCATTTCATGGCCATAGGTATCATTGAGAAATTTCAATCCGTTGACATCGGCAATCACGATGGAGACTGGTAGAAACTGGGGCAAATCGAGGCGGCGCATGGCCTCTTCGTAGTAGCGCCGATTAAAGAGGCCCGTCAGAGTGTCATGATAACTGAGGTGGCGTATCTCCTCTTCCCGTTTGCTGCGCTCATGGATCTCCTCCTGCAGGACGATATTGAATTGCCGCAGCGCTGCAGTCGTTTCCTGGAGCTGGAGGTCTTTTTCTTGCAGCTGATGGGTCAGATCATCGATTTTCTGCAAAAGCGCAGACCGGTCATCCAGGTCAGAGGAGATGGATGGATTTTGCACACGCTTTTCCGGCGCTGGCTCTTGTGGCATCCATTCAGCATCTGATTTAAAGACCAGCAGGGTCGCCGTCTGATTGATATGCCCAATGTATTCTTCCCCATAGGTTGAAAAACCTGCTGTTGGATACGATTTGAACAAATCTGCATAGGCGTTAAGCTGGTTCATCCGTTGCAATTGCTGGGTGCGCAGGATGCAGTTGAAATTGAGGATTCCTTCGAAACGGCCAAACTCAGCCAATTTCTTCTCCAGAGCCAATTGCGTATCTGCCACAATATCGGTCGCTTCAAGCAGATGGACCTCCATCCCTTCCAGCAGATTGCAGAACAGTTTCATATGGGTGCCGCGCTTTTGCAGAGGGCTTCTGACAAAGATTTCTTCGCCGTCGATGACCAGGCCGAGAGGGTGGGTCATAAAAGAGTCCGGCGCCAGGTCGTCGGATTTCAGGCCGAGCGCGGCTGCATAGGCCGAAATGGCTGGTTGATGATTGAACTCAATGACTTCACGCGTCGCCGCATGGACTTTGTTTGCTACCAGGACCTGGTCCATTTTGCAGAAGC
The DNA here is from genome assembly GCA_002419365.1 of Mageeibacillus sp. UBA5734. Taxonomy (GTDB): domain Bacteria; phylum Bacillota; class Clostridia; order Saccharofermentanales; family UBA5734; genus UBA5734. The sequence continues at coordinate 16,893 of DIGA01000083.1, forward strand.
TCTGGGTTTTGATGATGTCAAAACTGGCTTTTTCGTGCAGCTTCAGCAGAACCAGGATCGACGCATCGGTAAACGCCTGGCCGTTGGCACACACATAAGTCTGCTCATATCGCTCATCATCACCCGCAGCACCGCCGACAAAATAGATATTGGTCTTGTTACCAATCTGGTCCATCAAGACTTCGTGCTGCAGGCACATGCCATCAACCAGGACAAGGCCCAGGAATCGGGCGGGATCGAGCTTGCCAGGAGAGATCTTATAATAGCGCTCAAATGAAGCAAATGCCTGGTCAACAGTGGTTTTTGCGCTGAGATCCTGGATAATTTCGATTTTAGCATCGGAAATCAGCTTGGAATTGAAAGCCATGGCCACAATGGACTGGTTCAACATCTTACCTGTGGCAATCTCACCAGCGGTCGAGCAGCCGAAGGTCATGCTCTCGGGGAAGGTTACCTTGAGCAGAAAACTGACTCGCGTCAGATCATAAGCAGGCGAAGCAAAGAAAACCAGTAATTTTGTCTCAAAGTTCCGTAGTTGTTTTTTAAGGTCACGAACGGCCTCTTCTTCAACAGACAAAGTCGAATAGACAGACATGATATTTTCTGGCCTGTTTTCTGGAACGGTCTCGCTGAACTGGTTTTTCAGCTGCAGTAATTTTGCGATAACGTCCTCGTCATCCTCGGACTGGTCGTCGTAATGCTCCAGGCGAATGCCTTTGAGGATGAATTTTGCCTTCGTCATCTCAGCAATGGCTGGATTACCCATCGAGCGTTCCTGGATGATGGTTTCCATGATTTGCCGGATTTTGCCTGCCATTGGCAATTGCCCTCCGATTCAAAAACTGGATCCGATACGGACAGCCTGATTGTCTTTTTTGTTGCAAGATGATCTGGAATCGTACTGCCGTGGATTGAATTGTCAATTGATTTTATATCAAAATTATAATTCTTGTCCGGTCTCCATTCAAGCGAACGTGAAGATTGGCGGTGAGATCCGTTTGGTCTTTTTAATCTTTTTGCAACTCGCAAATAGACTGGATCGCCTGCTGCAAAGCGACGGGTTGCACATCGCCCGGAGTCGGCTGTCGTGCGGCTCGAACTTAAACGGCCATACAGTTTATAATCTTCTATATGACCCTATCACGCCGGAGGAATTCCATGTCCATCGATTCAGCCGAGATACATCCAGAGTTGCGAAACGCCGGTGTCCTGATCCGGCTGCTTTTGCCCAGCTTCACTGAACGGAAATTTCGCATGGCAAAGGTTGCGATCCAGTCCCTGAAGGGGAAATGCCGCAGCTCGCTCACATATGAACAGATTTTCATTGCCCGCGCGGATAAAAGCCTGCTCCGTCTCTGTGTTTATTCGCCTCAGATGCCACGTCAGAATGTGCCGGGTCTCCTATGGCTTCACGGTGGTGGCTACGCGATCGGAACCCCGGAACAGAGCGAACGAATGATTGAACGTTTTGTGAATTCAAGTGGTTGTGTGGTCGTCTCGCCCGACTATCGGCTGTCAATCGATGCCTCCTATCCGGCCGCCCTGGAGGACAGCTATGCCGCATTGCTCTGGCTGAAAAACAATGGCAGTGCCTATGGGATGCGTGACGATCAGCTGATGGTCGGTGGAGAAAGTTCAGGCGGCGGCCTGGCCGTTGCAGTCGCTCTTTACGCGCGGGATAAAAAAGAGGTCGCCATCGCTTTCCAAATGCCACTCTACCCCATGCTGGATGACAGAATGACGACAACGTCTGCTACAGACAATGATGCGCCAGTCTGGAACTCGAAATCGAATGAAATCGCCTGGAGGCTGTATCTGGGTGACTGGTTTGGCCAGGCAGCTGTCCCTGAATATGCCGCACCGGCCAGGTGCCGCGACCTCACCGGACTACCTCCCGCCTGCTCCTTTGTCGGCAGCATCGAGCCGTTTCGTGATGAAACGATCCAGTATTTCGAGAGATTGTCCGCAGCAGGCATACCGGTTCATTACAGAGTGTTCGACGGGTGTTTTCATGGTTTTGACATCGTCTGCCCCAAGTCGAAAGTCGCCATGGAGGCCATGGAATTTTTATTGGAGTGCTTTCGCGATGCAACTGAACAGTATTTCGCTGTGCAACCAGCAGAACAGATATAACACGTATAGAGGTGCTGTTTTGGTGACGTGGAGGAATTGCAGTCATGCAAACTGAAAAGACAGTCCGGATCTCCCTTCTGGCCAACGAGGGTATCCTTGTGCAGCTTGGCCGGACAAAAATCCTGGTTGATGGCCTGCATGAAAATGATGGTGAATATTTCAGTGGATCATCGTCTACCATATCCCATTTGAAGATCATTCCCGGCACGGCTTCAGGAAAATTGTGCCTCATGACATCAACAAGTATCAGGCTGGTCTGCCGCCCATTTGGTTCTTTGCTTATTTCCGTGAAAGGCATGTAAAAAATGCAGCGGATTCCAGCAAGAGTGGTCATGGGGTACAGAAGATTTGAGTCGTGCCAGTTTTGATTGCAGGTCTGGTTTGCTTTCACATCATTGAAGCTCCCTGGCCGCAGGTCTGGCACCATGGACGGAACATTCCCTCCGAACATGTCACGCTTTTCACAGTAACATCACGGGAAAAAGCAAAGAGCCGCACATTTTCGATCCGCTGGGATGAATTGCAGACGATTGAATTGAGGTCAGGCGAATTCTAGAATGCAGCCTGCTTGGAAACTGGAAATAATTATTCAAATTCACTCAGGATCTTGTGGAAACAATCAAGAGTGATCAAGTGGTTTGGCAGAACGATGTAACATTTCCGGAAGCCTACAAAAGGATGTAGTGGGGCTTGTAAAGACCTTACTTGACAACCAGGACAGGGCAAGGTGCACCGACAAGAACCCGGCGGGTCACACTGCCAGTCAGGGTTCCGCCAAGCTTGCCATGACCTTTGATCCCGATGACGACAAGTCCAAATCCGTCATCAACCTTACCAATGATCTCGGTTGCAGGATGACCCTTGATAACATTCCTGGTCAATTTGACACCGGTGGTATCAACACCTTCCAAAACAAAATCGAATACCTTTTGGCCAATCGCATCAACATCGATGTCTTGGAACGTTTCAACACTATTGAGAAAATCGGAGCCCAAAAGATCGGGCGAAGTCTCGACAACACACAGCATCTCGATTTCCGAATCAAGCAGCTTTGCATACTCCATGGCAGTTTGCAGGGCACGGCGGGAACAGGTGGAACCATCTGTCGGAACCAGGATTTTCTTTGACATGAATTTATCCCCTTTCTTTATGATTGTTGACCCGTTGTTCAAACCTCTTGGATCGTGTCAGCAAAGCGGAAAAGTTGATCGATAGACTGGTTATGATTTAAGTCAATTACAATCGCCTGCAGACGTCAAAGCCAAAGGCTGGAGGTATTGTCAAGAACCAAATCGACCCAACAGCAAGGCCTGGTCCCTTATATCAAGGGGCCAGGCCATTTTTTATGCCAGCATTCTGCATGCCATGATGCTACTTCAAATTCAGTTAGTCCAGCAGGGCCGAAAATATCTTGAATGCCGCCGGTATGATCTCATCTGGGAACTCATAGCTTTCGGTATGCAGATGAGGATGGGCTTCTCCGGCACCAATGCCAAACAAAGCCCCCGGGATTTCCCTCAGATAATAGCCGAAATCTTCCGACCAGCGAAACGCTTCGGTGAGCTGGAGCATGACCAGCCCGGCTTTTTCAGCGGCATTGATCAGCTTGTCCACACAGACCGGGTGATTCTCCGTCGCAGGAAACCGCTCGATTTCCCGGATATGACAGTCCAAATCGGACTCCCGAGCCAGATCCATGGCGATTTCTTTCACCGCTGAAACCAGTTCCTCAAACTCGTCCTCATGGCTGCCCCGAAGGGTCAAGCGGAGCGTTCCAGAAGACGCCGAAACGCCATAAGCATCACTGCCTATGACGGCCCCAATCACGGTAGCCAGGATCATCCCACGGTGCTTTATTTGTGTCAACTCTGACACATGTTGGATCAGAGCTGCGATCTCATGAGCAGGGTTCCTCCCATGCTCGGGGTAGGCTGCATGAGCGGGTGCCCCGTCCAACCTGATTTCCAACCCTGTGGACGCACAGGCGAATGCATCTTTCCTGACCAGGATGCTGCCAGCCGGGTATTCCGGAATATTGTGAAAGCCATAAATTTCCTGGATACCTTTTTCCTTCAGGAGCGGTACACAGAGCTTGCCCCCCTGGCCCGTTTCCTCAGCCGGCTGGAAAATCAAGAAGACACTTCTTGGGCAGTTGGTCAGGGTCTTGCCAAAGCCTGCCAAAATGGCAGCATGTCCATCATGGCCGCAGAAGTGCCCCGGGCTCCCATCTTTTCCCAGAACCGCATCAAAATCAGCCCGGAAAGCGACCGGTGCAGACTGATCAGTCCCAGCATGATAGGCATAAAACCATTTCCCACGGTCGTGGACTTCTAAGTGCTCCTCCTTGACAAGGAAGTCCATTAGGGTTTTTTTTGTCTGTTCTTCCTGTAAAGCAATTTCAGGAATCAGATGCAACGCTTTTCTTAATTCAACTGTCTCTTCCAGGATACAGCCAGCTGATTTTCCAGCACTGCTTTGATGCGATGTCCGGAGTTAATCATACCGACTAGCAAGCCAAATGGAAAAGAAATCCATCCACCAACAGCTGAAAACAGTCCGATGGATTTACGGCCGTAAATGAACTAGTTGCGATCGATGGTTCGAAGTTTCGTGCGGTCAACAGCAAGGCCAGTTCCTATAAGCAGGAGACCTTGATCAAGAAGCTGATGCGGATTGAGGAAAACATCACCCGTTTTCTGGAGGAGATGGATCAGCTTGACAAGACCGAACCGGATGAAAAGAAAATCAGCAAAGCCGAGCTGCAACAGCGTATTACTGAGCTGAGAAATCGCAAAGTCATCTACGAAGGCTATCTTGACCAGCTGGAACAAACTGGCGAGACGCAGATCCTGACCACGGACCCCGAAGCGAGATTCATGCAGAGCAAGGACGGATACCACTGCTACTACAATGTCCAGACTGCTGTTGACGATGGCAGCCACTTGCCCGATGGGAAAAATCCGGATCTCACCGTAAGTCCGTTCA
>DIGA01000015.1:0-14400 GCA_002419365.1 Mageeibacillus sp. UBA5734
ACTAGGCTGCTTAACCAGCGAAACACCCGTGTCACAGCAAAGACCCCTCCAGACGAAAGTCCGGAAGGGTCTTTTGTGCGTATCGTCAACATTCAAATATTCGTGAGCTTGTTATAAGCTTTTTCGCTGAGTTGCTTTAACCCGATGACCGTGAAAACATCATTGAATGCAGCCATGCTGTTGAATTTGAGATGGGTACCGGGAACCAGGCCGGTGTCCAGGTCGACCTTGAGATAGGGGAAGATGTCATCCCGGCCAATGTAGTCCGGGTAGGTTTTGTTACCCTTTTTGGGGTAACACAGGTATAACAGGCCATCGTCACTCAGCCAATTCTCGTCAGCAGCTTGAAAGACCATTTTTGCCATCTCGTCCAGGGAAAATACGAAGGCAAGAGCAAGGTCATAGGGCTTATGTAAGATCTGACTATCAAACGCGATCCCTTCCAGTTCTGTGACAGGTCCGGGATTCTGGAGCATCAGGCGGTGGGGGAATTTCTCCAGCCGCAGTTTCTTAACCAATGCAGCATCTGCCAAATGGATCATCTCCTTTGTAGATTACTCGTAGCGCAGAGCCTCGATCGGGTCGAGCTTGGCTGCCTTGTTGGCAGGATAGTATCCAAAGAAAATGCCGATGGCCATCGAGAATCCAACCGCCAGTGAGATATTGCCGATTGAAGCCCTGGCCGGGGACTCCAGGAAATAGGCACCAACCGTACCCAGGACAAGGCCAAGTACAATCCCGATTGCCCCGCCGATCAGGCAGATGATCATGGATTCGACGATGAATTGGATCCGGATCGAGCTGTTGGGTGCACCCAGTGCTTTGCGGGTGCCAATCTCGCGGGTCCGTTCGGTGATCGAAACCAGCATGATGTTCATGACACCAATCCCACCTACAAGCAGGGAGATGGCAGCGATCAGGGAAATGGCAATGGTGATTGTACCCAGGACATCGTTAATCGTGTTTGCCATGCTTTCCAAGCTGAAGGCCCGCACAACATAGTCAGGATTTTTATCATAATAGAATTTGAAAAAAGCTTCGACCGTAGGTGCAAATGCAACCGCATCTGTCGTGCTGGTCGTCACAAGCGTCAAACTCTGATAACCAGCCGAACCGGTGCGATGCAGGGCGGTATTTAACGGGATGTATACCGAGGTGTTCAAATCTGCATCTGCTTCCATGCTGGGATTGAGGGAGGATTCTTCGTATTCGTAAACGCCGACAATGGTGTAGCGATCGGCAATGCCTTCAATGACGACATCGATCGTCTGTCCCAGTGGGTTTTGTTTGCCAAACAGATTGTCCACCAACTTGTCGGACACGACAGCAACTTTCTTGAATGACTGGGTCTCTTCGGCAGTCAGGAAATGGCCACCCAGGATTGTCAGTTCATTGGCAACCGTGAAATCAGCATTGACCCCTGTCAGCGTCAGGTTGGCATAGCGCTGGCCATCCCGGACTTCACCGATTCCGACCGTTTCGGTCAGGCTGATGGCTTCAATGCTATCTGGAAATGCGGTTTTCAGATTAGTGAGCATTTCGCTTGTGATCAGGTCTTTGTCTGCGGCGGCATTGCTGCCATTGCGCAGGGCCTGGACAAATGCAGGCGCCCGGCTGATGTCGCTCTCTCTGGCCTGGATGGTGACTGCCACATTGCGCGCCCCAAGCGACTGGATATCTTCGCTGATGCTGCCGCTCAGGGAGTCACCCACAGTCAGGATACCGATGACAGAACCGATGCCGATGATGATACCCAGCATGGTCAGGAGGGCACGCATTTTATTAGCCATCAGGCTGGTGATCGCCAGGTGGACATTTTCCCAGAGATTCATGCGTGGCTCGCCCCCTTTCGGTCATCAATGATCTGGCCATCACGCAGGGTGACGACGCGGTCGGTTTCTTTCGCCAAATCTGGGCTATGCGTGATCAGGACAATGGTCTTGCCTTGCTCCTCGTGCAGCCGGTGGAAGATATCCATGACCATCCGTTCGGTCGCGGAGTCCAGATTGCCCGTAGGCTCATCTGCCAAAAGGATCGCCGGATCGTTGGCCATGGCCCGGGCAATGGCGACACGTTGCTTCTGGCCACCGGACAATTCGTTCGGCTGGTGGCGGGCGCGGTCGGTCATGTCGACCATGGCCATCAGTTCCTTGGCCCGTTCGTGACGCTCATGGCGGGAGAAACCGGCATAAAGCATGGGCAATTCAACATTGTGGATCGCCGTGGAGCGGGCAATCAGGTTGAAATTCTGGAAAATAAAGCCGATCTTGTGGTTGCGGATGCGGGACAACTCGCGGTCGTGCAGCGTATTGATCGCCACGTCATCGAGCGAATAGGAGCCGCTGGTCGGCCGGTCGAGCACGCCAATGATGTTCATGAGGGTCGATTTGCCGGACCCGGAGGCTCCGACAATGGCGACAAACTCGCCACGCCGGATCTCCAGGTTGATTCCGTGCAGGACTTCGAACTCGTTGGGGTGGCCAATGAAATAACTTTTGCGCACCTCACGAAGCTCGATCATGTTGTCAGATGCCATTTCAGCCTCCAAAGGGACCGGCAGGCATGCTGGAATTGGCGACGTTCTTGCCTTCGGGATCATTGAGGACCACAAGGCCCGGCTGGACCTCCGGCCCGCTGATTTCGACAAAATAATCGGTTTCCATACCGACGGTCACCGGTACTTCATAACGGGTCACGCCATCTTCACGCAACGCCATCACGATGGTCTGGCCAGCTGCATTGGTGGTGATCGCGTCATAGGGTACAGCAATCGTGGCCGGACGGCTTTCGAGAACGATCGTCAGCTTGGCATTCATGCCAATCCGGAGACGCTCGTCGGGCTGGTCGATCCGGACAGTAACAGTAAAGTCACCATCAGTGTTGATCGCAGTCGGTGATATGCGATCAACGGTGCCACTGAGGATGTCCGAGCCGGTGGCGTCGGTCGTGAACTGGACGGCTTGCCCTTCTTTAATCAGGGGTATGTCATACTCGGCCACGGTGGTGGAAAGCTCGAGGGATTCAGTGTCCTGGATGACGAACATCGCGCCATTGGCCCGGACGCCAAGCGTTGCCAGGACTTCCGTGATGGTACCGCTGACGGGGGCTGTGACCGTGGCGTCCTCCAGATTGTTCCTGGCTGTCGTCAGCTGGCTTTCGATCGACGTTGTGCTATCGGACAGTTTCGTATTGGTCAGGGCATCGTTCCGGGACTGGATGGTCAGATTGTTGCTGCGCTGGATATTTTCCAGGTTCTTGACCGCCTGGTCATAGAGATTGTACTTGGTAACGAAAGCGGTGGCATAGGTGTCGTAGACATCATCGTACGCTTCTTCGAATTCGTCTTCCCAGATGTCATCCTCGACGTCTTCGTAAATGTTGTCGTAGTCGGACTGGGCCTGGTCGAGGGCAATCTTAAGTGTTGCCAGGTCAGAACGCTTTGTTTCAAGGGCTGCTTTCAAAGATGTGACCTCACTTTCAAGGTCTGCTAATTCATCTTCAAGCACGTCAAGTTCTGCTTGCAGTGTTGTGACTTCTTCCGGTGTTGCAGCCGCCAGAATTTCAGCGTTTTTGACTGCGATTTCAACTTCCTTTGCAGTAACCAAGGATTCTGCAGAGACAATATCTGCCTCCAGCGCATTGATTTCCGCCTGCTTACTATTGACAGCCGTCTGGGCTGCAGATACGACCGCTCTGGCATTCACCACTTTTGTATTGGACGCTACTGCCGCATCGGCCGCCGGTCCGGCGCTGCCGCTAGCCTTGTCATCAGCCTCATGCTTCAATCGCTCGATATCCTTGGCTGCCTCATCGATGGCATCCTGGTAGGTTTTGGTATCGAGGGCCAGCTGATCCTTGGCATTGGCCACGTTACGCTGCGCCTGGCTGATCTGGGCGCTCTGCAAACTGGATGTGGTGCCCAGCGTTTTTTCCAGGTCTGCAATGCTTTGTGCGATGTCGCGGGTGTCCAGCTGGGCCAGGAAATCGCCGGCAGCGACCTTGTCACCGACCTCAACGGCCAGTTCAGTGACTTTGTAGGCGAGCTGGGTATAGACCGTATGTGTGTCGGTGCTCTGGACCACACCCTTGGTCGTGATCACACGATCGAGGTCCTTCTGCTTGAGGACCGTGACATTGGTTTCCGGTTTGGCTGTGGATCCGCCCTGTCGGGTCAGGAAGACGGCACTGCCGATACCAGCGACAAGAGCCACCACGATCAGGATAACCAAACCTTTGCGGTGCCTGCCCAGGAAAAGTGAAAATCTGCTCACAATTGACTCCTCCAATTAACTGCTGTTGTCTTGTGGACCTTAAGCGTGCCAGACTTTGGTAAACTCGAGATAAACAATCCGATCCTTCCGGGGTCAGCCCGCAGCCTGTTCATCACCTGAACGTGCGAGTTGATCTTGAGTTGATCATTCAGGCTTACGCTTTTGACTACATAGTTTACAGCAATAATGGACATAAATCAGAAACACTCGAAACAAGAAAGGGCCGGTGAGCCATGTTTAATATTCTGGTAGCCGAAGATGACACCAATACACGGAAATGGCTTGCAGCTGTTCTCCGCGCCAATGGCTTCAATCCGATCTTGGCTGAGGATGGGCAGGCCGCTCTGGATCTGCTGGATCATTACCCGGTTGACCTGTTGATTGCTGACATCATGATGCCCAATTTAGACGGGCTGAACCTGACCCGCCAGCTGCGCGCCAGTGGTTCGACTTTACCGGTCCTGATGCTGACAGCCCTCCAGATGCCGGAGAACAAGCGGCAGGGCTTTCTTGTCGGTACCGATGACTACATGGTCAAACCGGTCGATGATGAGGAAATGATCCTTCGGATCCGCGCACTGCTCCGGCGGGCCCGGATCGTCAGTGAACGCCGCCTCACGATCGGGCCGGTGCTCCTGGACTATGACGCCCTGTCAGTCAGCCGGGAGGGCCAGAGCCAGACTCTGCCCCAGAAGGAGTTTTATCTCCTGTTCAAGCTGCTTTCGTATCCGGATGTCATCTTCACCCGGCTCCAGCTGATGGATGAAATCTGGGGCATGGATTCCGAGACGGACGACCGGACCGTCAATGTCCACATCAACCGCCTGCGCGAACGGTTTGGCAGCTGGCCGGAGTTCGAAATCATCACGGTCCGTGGCTTGGGCTACAAAGCTGTCAAGCACTCATGAGAAACGGGAAGAGACAACTGAAGAACCCTGGCAACAGCCGAGTGGCCTGGCGGAAAAAAATCCCATCCATGGTCCTGGCTCTGACCTTTTTTGTGTTTGGCATCCTGGTTGTGACAGTCCTGCTGATTGGACTTGTTGCGGGTGCCCTGATCCATTTCGACTTGGTTTCATTCCGTGGCGAAAGCCATGGCGGATTGCTGAGCGGCCTGATCATGCTGATGATCTTCAGTGTCGTCATCGGCACTTCGCTGGTGGCCATTCTCGGCCATGTGCCCCTGCGGCCGATCCGCAAACTGAAAAAGGCCATGCGCGAGGTGGCCAGCGGCAATTTCGCCGTCCGGGTCAGCCCCTGTCCGGTCCCCGAACTCAACGAGCTGATCGACGATTTCAACACCATGACCGAGGAGCTGGGCAGTGTCGAGGCCTTGCGCAAAGATTTCATCAACAACTTTTCCCATGAATTCCGCACCCCAATCGTCTCCATCAAAGGCTTTGCCAAGCTCCTGCGCACCGGCACGCTCAGTGCATCCGAGCAGGCCGAATACCTCGACATCATCATCGATGAATCCGACCGGCTGGTCCAGCTGTCGAGCAATGTCCTCGCCCTGTCCCGCCTGGAGAATCAATCCACGGTGACCGGGCAGACCACCTTTCTGCTCGACGAGCAGATTCGCCACTGCATCCTGCTTTTAGAGCCGCAATGGCAAAGCAAGAAACTCCAAGTCGATGTCGAACTCGAACCACTTGAATGTCATGCTAATGAAGAACTCATGCGCCAGGTCTGGCTCAACCTGATCGGCAATGCCATCAAATTCACACCCTCCGGTGGACAGATCCAGATCCGCAACAGCAGAGCTGGCCATGTCACGGTCTCTGATACGGGAATCGGCATGGACGAGCAGACCCGGGCCAGGATTTTCGAGCAATTCTACCAGGGTGACACGGCACATGCGATCAAAGGCAACGGACTTGGTCTGGCCCTGGTGAAACGGATTCTCGATCTCTGCGGAGCTGAAATCGAGGTCAGCAGTGAACTTGGCAAGGGATCTGCTTTTACGGTCATTTTGCCTGAAAGCATGCTGCCACGAAGTGACGAAATGAAGCCTGCTGAAAATGAGACTTGGTAACAGAAAGCGCTGGAAGCGCTGCTCTAACTTGCGGGGGTACCGTTAGATGTTTTTCATCGGGATCTTTGGCATCGACCACGCCAGCAAAGAGATGGGCACGGAAAACAATGTCACCTGCCCGGCTTGTGGTGCTTATACTCATTTCAAGCTGCGGAAAGACTATGACTATTTCCACATCTTTTTCATACCCGTGTTTCGCTGGAATGTTCGCGAATTAGCCCAGGCCCATTGCTGCGGCACCTTGCTGGAACGCGATGGAGAGACGTGGCGAGTCCTCACCAAACGGATGAACACTTGTCCTTCGTGTGGCAAGCCGATTGATCCGGAAGCGGGATTCAAGTATTGTCCCTGGTGCAGCCACCCGCTGCGATAACGCGGACTGCACTCATTCAATCTCATGTCCGGCACCAAAGCCTTCACCGACGACCTCCCTCGCTTCAAACACGATCATGAAAGCCGTTTCGTCGATCTCTTCGACGATCGACTTGAGCTCTGGCACTTGCTTGCTGGACAAAACACACATCAGGACATCCTTCTTGTGTCCGGTGTACATGCCCCGGCCAGCAAGCGAGGTCACCCCGCGGCTGATCTCATGCAGGATCCGGGAAGCAATTTCCGCAGCTTTGTCGGACACGATCAGCGCGGTGCGGGTGTAGTCAAAACCTTCGAGCAGGATATCTACGGCTTTGGACGTCAGGAACATGGCGATGAAAGAATACATGGCCAGGAGGATGCTGGGCTCGGCCGAATTGCGGTAGAAAACCACGGATGCCAGGACGATCGTGGCGTCGAGGATCATCAGGAACTGACCGGTGCTGAAGCCAGGGTGCTTGCGCTTGATCACAAAAGCAAGGATATCTGTGCCGCCGGTTGTGAAACCGGAGCGGAAAATCAGGCCGGCTCCGATGCCAAACAGCACGCCGCCGAAAACACAATAGAGCAATGGATCCGGCCGGCCATTCAGCAGCGGCCTGTTGATGTAAGCCTCGAACCAGGGAGCCATGGTCGGGGCAGTCAGGTCAATGACCACCGAATAAGCCAGGGTCCCGATCAGGCTGCGCCAGGCAAAGGAGCGGCTGATCTTGGTGATGCCCAGGGCAAAAATCGGCACATTGAGCAGGATGACCAGCAGGCCCAGTGGCAACTGGACATAGGGACGGGCCAGCTGGTAGACGATCGTGGCGATACCGGTGACACCGCCCATGGTCAGGCGGAGTGGAACATAGAAGACATTGACTGCCATGGCGGAGATCAACGAGCCAAGAACCAGCTGGAAAAGGTCTTTGGCCGGCGGGATGTAGCCGGTGCGCCGCAGTCGTTTTTTACTTCTCTGTGTTGCTGTCATGAGTCTTTCCCTCCTGCTCGGGTTTATTGTAGCATCATCGCCGTGATCTATGGTATAATCTCAGGGCATCAGCACGCGCCGTGTCTGATCTGCAGCCGATCGCTGGTCCTGTGCGATGTGGCCCGTGAACCCCGTCAGGTCCGGAAGGAAGCAGCGGTAAGCGGTCAACCGCATGTGTTACAGCAAAGCCTGCGACGGCTGCAGGTCAGACATGGCGAATTTATTTCCCGGAGGTCCGCCCATGTCCTATCTGGCCCTCTATCGTGAATGGCGCCCCCGTACTTTTGATGAGGTTGTCGAGCAAAAACACGCGGTTTTTGCCCTGCGCCAGGCGGTCATCAGCCGCCAGATCGCCCATGCCTATCTGTTCAGCGGCACCCGCGGCACCGGCAAGACCACCCTGGCCAAGATTTTCTCCCGGGCTATCAATTGTCTCGATCCCCAGGATGGCAATCCGTGCAACCAGTGTGAGATCTGCCGCGGCGTTCTCGATGGCTCCCTGCTCGATGTGGTCGAGATGGACGCAGCTTCCAATAACAGTGTCGACAATATCCGCCGGATCACAGACGAAGTCAATTTCATGCCGGCCAAAGCGCACTACAAGGTCTACATCATTGACGAAGTCCACATGCTGACGCCCGGTGCTTTCAACGCCCTGTTGAAAACACTCGAAGAACCCCCTGCCCATGCCGTCTTCATCCTGGCGACCACCGAACCGCACCGCATTCCGGCGACAATCCTGTCGCGTTGCCAGCGCTATGATTTCCGCCGTATCCCAGTCGAGAGCATCACCGCCCGCCTGCGCGAAATAGCCACATCCGACGGGATCACCATCGATGCCAGCGGTCTGGAAACCATCGCCTCATTTGCAGACGGCGCTCTGCGCGATGCGATCAGCCTGCTGGACCAGGCGCGCATGAGCTGCCAGGGGACCATCGTCCGCGATGACATCCTGGCCCTGGCCGGACTGACAAAAGATGACGCTTTACTCGAGCTGGCAGACGCCCTGATCCGCGGCGAAGCAGCGGTAACCCTCGATCTGGTCGATCAATTGGTGATGGCTGGCCGAGACATGGCCCGCCTGGTTCCGGACCTGGCCCAGTTGTTCCGCAACCTCCTGGTCTGCCAGGTTTCGGACCGCCCGGAGCGCCTGATCCAGACCACAGCCGACAGCCTGCTCCAGATGAACCGTCTGGCCCAGATCGCCTCCCAGAACCAGCTGATGGCCTGGATCAAGGGACTCTCCAGCCTCTCCGGCGACCTGCGCTGGGCAGCTGACACTCGCACGATCCTGGAAGTCGGCCTGCTGCGCCTGGTCAGTGAAACAACGACCGGCGATACGACACCGCCTGTGGCCAGGGATTTGCGGCAGCCAAGACCATCGAAAGTGGTATCTGTAGCACCAGCAGAAAAAGCCGTGCCTGTCACGACGGCCGCTCCCGAGCCACCGGAGGAGCCCCCGCTTCCCGAAGAACCACCCCTTATGGATGACGAGGCATTCATACCCGTTGCCCCAGCGTCTGGTACACGCCCCCCACTCCCCGAGGAGCCGCCATTGCCAGAAGAGCCGGTTGTTACCAGAGACGCGGTATCCTCGCAGTCCCAGGCACAGCAGGACGCTGATGAATACCCTCCATTTGGTGATGCAGCGCCAGCGGCCCCGTCCAGTCAGGAGACTGAATCGACTCCCGTACAAACCTTTGTTGCTGCCGATCTTTGGCAGCAAGTCCTGGGCAAACTGGGCGATACTGGCCAGATGACCCTGTTCTTGTTCGGCCGTGCCGCCAAGGCACAGCTGCCAGCTGCGACTACCCTGCAGCTCGAGTTTGCCAGAAAAGACCAAGTGCATTATGATGAATTCCGTTCCGCAGGTGCTCTCAAGCTCCTGCGTGACATTCTGCAGAGCTTGACAGGACAGGTATTTGAAGTCGACGTGGTCCTGGAAGGTCAGGTCAATCCGAAAAAACCAAGCCAGACCGGGGCTCAGCCAGCAGCTGATGCCCAACCAGAATGGATCAGCAAATTACAGCATTCGGCCGAGGTATTCGGCATTCCAATGACAATGGAGGATTAATGACAATGGCAAAAGGACCTCGCGGAGGATTTCCCGGCGGTATGGGTGGCGGCATGGGCAACATGAACCAGCTGATGCAGCAAGCCCAGCGCATGCAGCGTGAAATGGAGAAAGCCCAGGAAGAAATCGCAGCCTTGACTGCAGATGCTACGGCAGGTGGCGGCGTTGTCAAAGTCACCGTCAATGGCCAGAAGCAGCTGCAAAGCCTGGTGATCGACCCGGCAGCTGTCGATCCGGACGATGTTGAGATGCTCCAGGACCTGGTCATGGTCGCGGTCAATGAAGCCCTGCGCAAAATAGACGAAATCTCTGAGCAACGGATGGCCAAAGTCACTGGCGGCGCCCGTCTCCCATTCTGATCCAGCGATGGCCCGCTATTCACCTACGATTGCCAGACTGATCTCGGAGCTCGGCAAATTGCCAGGTATCGGCAGCAAATCTGCCCAGCGCCTGGCTTTCCATTTGCTGGCCCAGCCACAGGACCGTGTGGAGGCGCTCGCCGAGGCGATTCTTGACGCCAGGCGATCCACCCGGCTGTGTTCCGTCTGCTGCAACCTGACCGACCAGGATCCCTGTGATATCTGTGCTTCGTCCGGTCGTGACCGCACCGTTATCTGTGTCGTTGAAAATCCGCGCGATGTAGCCGCCATGGAACGCATCCATGAGTACAAAGGACTGTACCACGTCCTGCACGGGGTCATTTCGCCCCTGCAAAATATCGGGCCGGACCAGATCCGCCTGCGGGAACTCCTGGCCCGCCTGCGCTCCGATGAAACCATAACGGAAGTCATCCTGGCCACCAATCCAACCGTCGAAGGGGAGGCCACTGCTCTCTACATCGCCCGGCTCTTGAAGCCAGCCAATATCCGCACGACCCGGATTGCCCATGGTATTCCGATGGGTGGCGATCTCGAATATGCCGACGAAGTCACCCTGGCCCGTGCCATGGAAGGCCGGCGCGAGATCTGAACAGACGTCCATCAAAACCTTTCCCGAGTGAAAATCGTGTTATTTATGACTAAAAAACCTTGGGATGGTGCGTTTTCAATCAGTTTTTGTGTTATAATTTCACAAAACGCGGTCGTTGCAAGACGGCCCTTTTTTTGACATTTTTTCCCAAAGGAGACGAAAGCCCATGACGAGATACATTCTGCAGCGGGCGATCGCGATGATCCTGACGCTCTTCGCGATTTCAACGATCACGTTTTTCCTGATGCATGCGATCCCCGGAGGCCCTTTCACCCGAGAAAAACCGCTTGAAGCAGCGATCATCGCAGCCCTGAACGAGAAATACCATCTCGATGATCCCTTGTTCAAGCAGTATACCGATTACATGGGCGATCTGCTGCGCGGGGATTTCGGCCCTTCGTTCAAGTTCCGCGGCCGCACGGTCAATGAACTGATCGGAGCCGGTTTCCCGATCACGGCTAGGATCGGCATCCTGGCGGTTCTGGTCACGGTGATCCTCAGTGTCCCGATGGGAATCATCTCTGCCCTGAAGCAGAACAAATGGCAGGACTACTCCTTCATGTTCCTGGCTACGCTCGGTGTCACCGTGCCGGGATTCGTCCTGGCATCCGTCCTGATCTATGTCTTCTGCGTCCGGCTGGGCTGGTTTCCTGTCATCTGGACCACAGATGCATCTGGCTGGCTGGCCATTTCCCAGTACATCCTGCCGATGATCGCCTTGTCCGGCTACTCCATGTCGTTCATCACGCGCCTGATGCGTTCGAGCATGCTCGATGTCATCGGCCAGGACTACATCCGCACCGCCCGTGCCAAGGGACTTTCCGAGATGCGCGTCATCATGGAGCATGCCTTGAAAAATGCCATCCTGCCGGTTGTCACCTATCTGGGGCCGACGATTGCCGCCCTGGTGACAGGCAGTTTCGTCATCGAGAAAATGTTCACCATTCCGGGTATCGGCTACCAGTATGTCGACAGCATCGGTAATCGTGACTACACCATGATCATGGGTTCCACCATCTTCTATGCCGCCATCCTGATCATCTTGAACTTCCTGGTCGATATCATCTATGGCTTTATCGACCCCCGGATCAAGATTGGCAACATCAAGGAGGCATGAAACAATGGAATTCAACCAGGAACTGTTCACACCCATTCAGGAAAGCGAGCGGATCAGCAGTGGCATCGTCCGGCCCAGTATCACCTACTGGCAGGATGCCTGGCGCCGTTTCCGCCGCCACAAACCCGCCCTGGTCGCTGCAGCGGTCCTTCTGGTCATCATCCTGGGCGCGATCTTTATCCCATTTTTTTACCCTTACACCTATGACCAGCAGATCCGTACGGCTCGCAATCTGGCCCCCAATCTGCAGCATCTTTTCGGCACCGACAAGCTCGGCCGCGACCTTTTTATCCGCACCGTCTATGGCGCGCGCATTTCACTGTCAATCGGTATTGTCGCCAGCATCATCAACCTGACGATCGGCGTCATCTATGGCGGTATTTCAGGCTACATCGGTGGCAAAGTCGACAACTTCATGATGCGCATCGTCGATGTCCTCTACAGCATTCCTCTGATCTTGTATGTCATCCTGCTCAAAGTCGTTTTCCAGGATTCCATCAAAGCCGCCTTTGAGACGACGTTCCTGCGCCATCTCAAATACCTCGGTCCGGAACTGATCCTGATCTATATTGTGCTCGGTTCGGTCTACTGGGTCGGCATGGCCCGCATGGTCCGCGGCCAGGTCCTCTCGATCAAAAACAACGAATATGTCCTGGCAGCCCGCTCGATGGGTGCCTCGGGCTGGCGGATCATCATGCGCCACCTTGTTCCCAATACCGTCGGCCAGATCATCGTCACTGTGACGATGTCGATCCCGGGAGCCATTTTCACTGAATCATTCCTCAGCTTCATCGGCATCGGTGTTTCGGCTCCGATGGCCAGCTGGGGATCCCTGGCCAGCGATGCCTACAAAGGCTTGGCCAGCTACCCGTATCTCCTGTTTTTCCCGGCCCTGGCCATTTCGGTGACCGTCCTGGCCTTCAACATCATGGGTGACGGCTTGCGTGACGCACTCGACCCGCGGATGAGAAAGTGAGGCAGCGCACGTGAACGGCAAATCTATGGAAAAAAACAACCCCTCGGCCGATGTCCTCCTCGATATCCGCCAGCTGGAAACCACCTTTTTCACCCATGTTGGACCCGTCCAAGCCGTGCGCAGTGTAGACCTGGTCGTCGAACGCGGTGAAGCCGTCGGTATTGTCGGCGAATCTGGCTGTGGCAAAAGCGTCATGTCGATGTCGATCATGGGCCTGGTCGCCAATCCCGGCAAAATCGTCGGTGGCGAAATCCTCTTCAACGGCCAGGACCTGGCCAAGATGACTGACAAAGACCTGAGAAAAATCCGTGGCAACAAGATCGCGATGATTTTCCAAGATCCGATGACCTCGCTCAACCCAGTCAAAAAGATCGGCGGCCAGATCACGGAAGTGTTGCACCTGCATCAGAACATCTCACGCGAAGACGCCCGCAAGCGTGCCATCGAGCTGCTGCGTCTGGTCGGTATCCCCAGTCCGGAGAGCCGGCTCGACCAGTATCCGTTCGAATTCTCCGGCGGTATGCGCCAACGCGTCATGATCGCCATGTCCCTGGCCTGTGATCCGGACCTCCTGATCGCAGACGAACCGACGACGGCCCTGGATGTGACCATCCAGGCCCAGATCCTCGAGCTGATGAAAGACCTCCGGAACAAGATCAACAGCTCCATCATCCTGATCACCCATGATCTCGGTGTCGTGGCCAATCTCTGCGACAGCATCCGGGTCATGTATGCCGGAAAGATCGTCGAAGAAGGCAAGACCCGCGATATTTTCTATGAACCGCGCCACCCCTATACCTGGGGCCTTCTGAATTCGATCCCCAAAATCAACATTGAGGAGAAGGAACGCCTGGTCCCGATCGATGGCCAGCCACCGGATCTTCTCAAACCACCGGCCGGGTGTGCTTTCGCTGAACGCTGTCCGCACGTCATGGCGATCTGCCAGCAACAACAGCCGCCGCTGATCAAGGCAGGCCAGGGGCATGAGCACCGATCCGCCTGCTGGCTCAATCATGCGCAGGCCGAGGCCGTTGCCGCACCACTTTTTGCCGCCCAGACACAGCAGGACAAGTTGGAGGGGCAGGCATGAACCAGGGGGACGTTCCAGTCATGAACCAGCAAGCCAAGTCAGGCACGGGCAGCCGCGAGGTCCTGCTCGAAGTCCAGAATCTCAAGAAATATTTCCATGTCAGCCGTGGTTTTGGCCGCACAGGAAAACTCAAGGCAGTCGACGATGTCTCGTTCCAGATCTTCAAAGGCGAGACTTTCGGTCTGGTTGGTGAATCTGGCTGTGGCAAGACCACGATCGGCCGCACGATTGCCCGTCTTTACAAGCCAACGGCCGGTCTGATCAAGATCAGTGGCACCGACATTGCCCACCTCAACCAGAAGCAGCTGCGCCCTTTCCGGCGCAAGATGCAGGTCATTTTCCAGGATCCCTATGCCTCGCTCAACCCACGCATGACCGTCGGTGACATCGTCGGTGAGCCGCTGGATATCCACAAGATCGCAGTCGGGCCGGAACGGCAGAAAAAAATCTATGACCTGCTGGAGAGCGTCGGCCTGACCAAGGAACACGCCAACCGTTTCCCGCACGAATTCTCCGGTGGCCA
>DIGA01000015.1:14437-16205 GCA_002419365.1 Mageeibacillus sp. UBA5734
ATCCAGGCCCAGGTCATCAACCTGCTCGAAGACCTGCAGAAGGATAAAGGCCTGACCTACCTGTTCATCGCCCACGACCTGTCGATGGTCCAGCACATCTCGCACCGCATCGGGGTCATGTATCTTGGTCATCTGGTCGAGCTGGCCGAAAGCCGCACGCTCTACGATGAGCCGCTCCACCCCTATACCCAGGCGCTTCTCTCCGCCATCCCCGTGCCAGACCCGGATGAAACCTCACGGCGCAAGCGGATCATCCTCGAGGGCGACGTTCCTACCCCGATCGATCCCCCGGCTGGCTGTCCGTTTGTGACACGCTGTCCGAAAGCCATGCCAGTCTGCAAAGAAAAACGGCCGCCAATGATCGAAACCAAACCCGGCCACTTCGTCGCCTGTTTTGTGGTCAATGGTGAGGCTGGCACGTAAAAGGAAATGTCCTGAACCGCTCCTGGACAGATGATCCATGACAGCACAGAAGCAAAGACACCGCGCGACATTGCCATCACGCGGTGTCTTTTAATCGTTGGTTTTGTTCGTTCAGGGCCGGATCTTACTCAGGCTCTCACTGAAGGGCGGTCGGACGATGCCGCGTTCGGTCACAATCGCGGTAATATGGGCCGCCGGTGTGACATCAAAGCTGGGATTATAGGTTTTCACACCAGCT
The DNA here is from genome assembly GCA_002419365.1 of Mageeibacillus sp. UBA5734. Classification (GTDB taxonomy): domain Bacteria; phylum Bacillota; class Clostridia; order Saccharofermentanales; family UBA5734; genus UBA5734. The sequence goes on from DIGA01000015.1 coordinate 15,099, forward strand.
GGGGCTATCCATTCACCATTGATCACTGTGATTTCTTCACCACTGCGTTCCTCGATCGGAATATCCTGGCCGGTCGGGCAGGACCAGTCAATCGTTGGTGACGGCGCAGCAATGTAGAAAGGGATGCCGAAATGCCTGGCCAGGATCGAAAGACCAAAGGTGCCGATTTTATTGGCTGTATCCCCATTGGCGGCGATCCGGTCACAACCGACGATGACCGCCTGGACCTTGCCCTGAGCCATGACGACGGCTGCCATGTTGTCGCTGATCAATGTCGCATCGACACCTGCCTGCACCAGTTCAAACGCGGTCAGACGCGCTCCTTGCAGACGAGGACGAGTTTCATCAACAAAAGCTTTCAGCTCAATACCTTGCTCCTGGGCGACAAAAAACACTGAAAGTGCGGTACCGTAACCAGCAGTGGCCAGAGCCCCGGCATTGCAGTGAGTCAGCACCGTGTCACCCGGATTAAGCAAGGAAAGTAGATTCAATCCAATCGCCCGGTTGATGGCGATGTCCTCCTGATGGATGGTGATCGCTTCTTGTTCGAGTTCGGACACGATCTGGTTGGCGGGCAAGTCGCTGCAAGTGCGAGCCTTGGCTAGCATCCGCTCGATCGCCCAGCTGAGATTGACCGCTGTCGGCCGCGATTGGGCAAGCCTGCAACCCGCACGATCCAGTGCAGCATAGAAGGCCTGGAAGCTATCTGAGGGAACTTGCCGGGCGGCCAAGACCATACCATAGGCAGCCGCTACACCGATCGCTGGCGCTCCGCGTACAATCATGTCGCGGATGGCATCATGGACCTGGTCAACGCTGGCATAGACTCGATACGTGATTTCGCCAGGCAGCAAGGTCTGGTCGAGCAAAACCAGCATGCCGTCCTGCCATTCCAAAGTGTTGACAGTTTCCATTTTAGCGACCTCCTGTGTGGGTCAATTGAACCGTGTCGATTGATCTGATTTTACCTGTTTGGGAAGTACAATGGTACCTATCGCAAAAAAGAACCGCCCCAGTTTTCACACTGGAACGGTCCTTCGGTTGGATTTGTCGTGGAGTCGATTGCTGGATCTGGGTGCAGTTTACGGGGTCTTGTAGCCGATTTCG
>DIGA01000088.1 GCA_002419365.1 Mageeibacillus sp. UBA5734
TTCACGGAATTAGATAAAGAGCCGTGGTGGGTCCTAGGTCTCAAGGCAAGTCCGACCCTCGTTCCGGTAATAGGGTCAGACCTCGGGGCAAGTCCTTACAGCAAGCTGTACGGATCGATATCAATCGTCAGGGAGAGCGGGGCCAGGTCAATGCGATCCAAGGATGAATGGAGAAATTGCGCAAGGCTGGCGTTGTCTTTGCCTTTGACGATCATGCGGTAGCGGTAGCGGCCACGCAGCTGGTACAGGGGGGCGCGGCCAGGCTCGAGCAGCTCGATGGCAGGCGCCACAAGGCTTTCACTGAGCCGGGCGGCCAGGAGGGCGTGGATCTGGGCCATTTTATCGCGCACGGCTTTTTCATTCTGGCCGGAGACCAGAACGAGGGCGATGGCGCCGAAAGGCGGATAGCGCATGGCTTTACGGAAGGTGATTTCCTGCTGGTAGAAGCGCTCGTAGTCCTGGGCAGCAGCGGCTGTGATCGCGTAGTCGTCGGTGTTGTAAGCCTGGATGAAGACTTCGCCGGCATGCTCGCCGCGACCAGCGCGGCCGGCAGCCTGGGTGATCAGGGCGAATGCACGTTCAGAGGCGCGAAAATCGGACATGCCCAGCATCAGGTCGGCGGACAGGATGCCAACAACGGTGACATTGGGATAGTCGTGGCCTTTGGCGATCATCTGGGTACCGATCAGGACATCGGCTTCATGGCGGGCAAACTGGTCCAGGAGCTGGGCATGGGACTGGCGGCCGGTGGTCGTGTCCTGGTCCATCCGGATGGCTGTCGCCGGGGCATATTCCTCGAGAAATAACTTTTCGACTTGCTGAGTGCCTGCGCCAAAACGGCCGATCCGCTCACTGCCACAGATGGGGCAGCGACTGGGTGGCTGGGTGATTTTGCCGCAGTAATGGCAGACCAGCTGGAGTTGTTCACGAGTCACGGCGGTAGCCGGCCGGACATGGCAGGTCATCGAGACGCTGCAGGTGCGGCATTTGATGACGTGACCGCACTGGCGACAGAGCATGAATCCGGCCATGCCGCGGCGGTTGATGAACAGCATGGCCTGCTTTTTGGTGGCAAACGCGCGGCGCAGGGCCCGGTTGAGCGGCCGGCTGAAAACGCTGCGATTGCCTTCACGCAGTTCCTGGCGCATATCGACGATTTGGGTCTGGGGCAGCTGACTGTCACCGATTCGCTGGTCCAGGCGCAGCAACGTGGCTTTGCCGGTGGTCGTGCGGTAAAAAGTTTCGATCGCCGGAGTGGCCGAACCAAGGACGAGGACGGCGTCCGTTTCGCGGCAGCGCAGGCGGGCTATGTCCCTGGCATGATACCGCGGGTGCGTTTCGGATTTGTAAGTCGTTTCCTGCTCTTCGTCAATGATGATCAGACCGAGGTTTTTCAGGGGAGCAAAAATGGCCGAACGGGCACCGACGACGACAGAAACTTCTTCACGCAAAATACGCTGCCACTGTTCGTACCGTTCAGCTGGAGTCAAACGGCTGTGCAGAACCGCCGCACCTGAGCCAAAGCGAGAGCGAATCCGGCCTACCATCTGGGGGGTCAGGGAGATTTCCGGCACCAGGATGATCACCCCGCGGCCGAGCTGGGTGGCCTGGCGAGCCGTCTGGAGATAGACTTCGGTTTTACCGCTGCCCGTTATGCCAAACAGGACAAATTCGGCCAGCCGGCTGTCGTCGCCCGGTTCAGCCAGCGCTGCATGGATCCGGTCGATCGCCTCACGCTGGCCCGGATTGGGCTCGAAATCGGAGACTGTCTCGAAGCCATCCTCTTCCCCACCCAAACGGCGCACTTCCTGTCTGAAATAGGTAATCAGGTCTTTCTTCTCGAGTGTCTTGAGAACGGCCCGGCTGACCTGGCAGGCATGCATCAGTTCGGGAACCGGTACGGCGCCGTATTCAAGCAGCATTTCGATGACGCGCTGGTGGCCGATGCGGTCGATTTCGCCATCGTTGAGGCGGCGGGCGGCTTCGGCCGGATCCGGGAGCTCAGCCATTCGGACGAGCTTGTCACCCACGGCAGCGACCGCGGAAGGCACCATCAGGCGCAGGGCGTCGCCGTAGGTGCAGCCATAGCGCTGGCGCATCAGGCCTGCCAGCTGCAGCTGGTCGCGGCGCAGGACGGGGCGGTCGCTTAAGAGGCGCTGGATGGGCTTGACATGGAAATCTGTGCCTGATTCGCTTTCGACAGACACGACAAAAGCCTGGACCAGGCGGTTCCCGGAACCAAAGGGGATCTCGACCCAGCTACCGCTGGCAAGACACGGCGCCAGGTGATCAGGCACAGCATACGTGTATTCCCGGTCGAATGCGCGCGTGGCTTCTTTGAGGACAACCCGGCAAAACATCGGTCGTGCCCTCAGGCCAGCAGAGAGAACAGGTCTATTTGGGCCGACTCCGGCATGCCGTCGAGACAGCCGGCAGCAGCCAGGGTGGCAATGGCGCTCTGGCCTATCGCAGCGCGGCGGGCCAGCTCATCACGTGACAGGAACGGCCCATCGGCGCGGGCTGCCACGATGGCTTCGGCGATCGCCGGGCTGATGCCGGGGATCGCATTCAGGGGCGGCCGGATCTTGCCGGGCGAATCAATGGCAAAGGCCGTGGCAGCCGATGTATAGAGGTCAATCGGTAAGAAGTCGATCCCGCGCAATTGCATTTCCTCGACCAGTTCGATGATGTAGTAGATCTTCTGCTCCCGGTCGGACACCTCGCGGAAACGGCTCTTGAGATCGGCACGGGTGCGGCTGACCGCGGCAGCGGGCTTGACCATCAGGGAGCTGTCGAACTCATCGGCGCGCACGGTGAAATAAGCACTGTAGTAGGCCTCCGGGTGGTAGACCTTGAACCAGGCGATGCGCAGGCTGGAGATGGTATAGGCCGCGGCATGAGCTTTCGGGAACATATACTTGATCTTCTTGCAAGAGTCGATGTACCAGTCCGGGACATGGTTGTCGCGCATCAGCTGCTCATGCTCCGGCGACAGGCCTTTGCCCTTGCGAACCTTTTCCATGATGTCGAAAGAAGCCTTGTTGGGCAGGCCCTTGTGGATCAGCCAGGTCATGATGCTGTCACGGCAACCGATGACATCGTTGATCGTGCAGATGCCGCTGCGGATCAGCTCCTGGGCATTGCCTTTCCAGACGTCGGTGCCGTGGGACAGGCCCATCAGCTGGACCAAGTCGAAAAAGCGGGTCGGCCGGGTTTCACGGATCATGTCGCGGGCCATGAAGGTGCCCATTTCCGGCAGGCCAAGGGTGGCCGAATCGGCTGGTGAAGAGCCATCTGGAATGCCCAGGGCTTCGGTTGAGCAGAACAGGGACATGACTTTCTCGTCTGGGATCGGGATGGTGCGGACATCGATCCCCGTCAGGTCGCCGAGCATCTTGAGCATGGTCGGATCGTCATGGCCGAGCACGTCGAGCTTGAGGATCGTGTCATGCATGGCGTTGAAGTCGAAATGGGTCGTAACCGTGCCCCCGTCGCGCTTGTCGGCCGGGTGCTGGATCGGTGTGAAATCGTAGATGTCACGCTCCTTGGGCACGACGACGATGCCCCCCGGATGCTGGCCGGTGGTTCGCTTGACTCCGATCAAGCCCTGGGAGAGACGGGCAATTTCGGCCTGGGTGGTGAACTTGTCCTGTTTTTCGAAATATTTGGCCACCATCGCCTGGGCGTTTTTCTCGGCAAAACCGCTGATCGTGCCGGCACGGAAGGTGTGTGATGAGCCGAACATTTCTTCAATGAATTTGTGGGCCCGGGCCTGGTATTCGCCCGAGAAATTGAGGTCGATATCAGGCTGCTTATCTCCTTTGAAACCCAGGAATGTTTCAAAGGGGATGTCCTGGCCTTCACGATTCAGGGCGGTGCCACATTCTGGACAGGCTTTGGCCGGCAGATCATAGCCGGAGCCGTACTGGCCACTTTCATCCGGTTCGAAATAATGGCAGTGCGGGCAGACATAATGGGGCAAGAGCGGATTGACCTCGGTGATGCCACATAGAGTCGCAACGAGGGACGAACCAACCGAACCACGTGAACCGACAATGTAGCCGTCTTCATTCGACTGGCGTACGAGGTGGTGGGCGATGTAGTACATGACCGAAAAGCCGTTGTCGATGATCGAGCTCAGCTCACGCTCGATCCGTTCGCGGACGACGCCTGGCAACTCGCCGTCACGGCCGTAGATCGCCTGGGCAGTCTCCCAGGTCAGGCGGCGGACATCGTCAGGCGCCGAAGATATGATTGGCGGAAACGAGCCATCTGGAAAAGGTTTGAGTTCGGGATCGACTTGGTCAGCAATGGCCTGGGGCTGGTTGATGACCACATCGCGGGCCACCGCATCACCGAGATAGGCAAACTCGGCCAGCATTTCGCCCGTGGTACGCAGGTGCAAGTCCGGCTGCTCAGCATAATCCGAATAGCCATTGTCAGCCAGCAGAATGCGGCGGAACTCGGCGTCTTCACGTTCGAGGAAATGGACATCGCAGGTGGCGCAGACCGGCTTTTTCGCCCGCTGCCCTAGGGCCACAATCAGGCGGTTGAGGTTGCGCAGGTCTTCTTCCGTGTGCAGGCCGCTCGATTCCTGGCGCAGGTAATAGCCGTTATTGGAGATCGGCTGGATTTCGAGATAGTCGTAAAAACGCGCCTTGTCGACCGCCGGCTGCTGCATCAGGATCGATTTGGCATCATCATACTGGTTGCCAGTCGCCCGGTAGGTCTCAAGCACGTTCTGGAAAAGCTCTCCCGCCTCGCAGGCACTGCCAATGACAAGGCCGGAACGGAAATATTGCAGCAGCGCACGGGGAATGCGCGGGCGCATGTGGAAAAAGCGTGTATGCGATACTGAAACCAGACGGTACAGATTGTACAGACCAAGGTTGTCCTTGGCCAGCAGGATCACATGGTAAACCGAGCGGCGATGTTCACGGACTTCATCGTCACTGAGGTGGCCAAGCTTCGTGTTCAATTCAGACAGACTCGCCGCGCCAGAGGACTGGAACAGACGGGCAAAAATCTTGCCACAGACACGGGCATCGTCATCGGCGCGATGGTGGCGGTCTTGTCCGACACCGAGGTGGGCGGCCACGGTGTTGAGCTTGTGATTGGCAAGCTCAGGGATCATGGCCCGCGACAAAGCCAGGGTGTCGACCAGCGGTGGATTGAATTTCAGGCGCGGGTCATTCTCGACCGGCGTGCGGAAGCCTTCGTAGCGAATGAAAGCCAGATCGAAAAAGGCATTGTGGGCGACAACTGGCTTGTCTCCGATCCGTTCTGCCAATTCACAAAAGACCGACCAGGGGTCGGGGGCGCCCTGGAGATCGAGGGCTGTGATGCCGGTCAGCTCTGTGATTTTGGGTGGAAGATCAACCTGGGGGTTGACCAGGGTGACCCAGGGCTCTCCCGCTGAAAATCCCCCCTGCCCGTCAGGCAGGAACGGCACGAGTGCCACTTCGATCACGCGGTCCTTGGACGGATCGAGACCGGTCGTTTCGACATCGAGGGCGATGAAACCTGCGCTGAGGTCAGCCTGCTCCACTGCCCAGGCTACGGACGGGCCATCGTCGACCAGATAGCCTTCCATGCCGTAGATGATCTTGATCTCCTGGCCTTTGCGCTTGAGGTCGCTTCTGGCCGAGGCTGCATCCGGAAAGGACTGGACGACGCCATGGTCAGTGATGGCAACCGCCGGATGGCCAAACCGGGCCGCCAGTTTTACCAGGTCCTTGGTTTCACAGACGGCGTCCTTGGTGCTCATCTTGGTGTGGGCATGCAGTTCGACCCGCTTGAACTCAGCCTTGTCTGCACGACCCGCCGGGCGTTTGGCCTCTTGCAGACCGAGCACGCGGGCCTGAAGATCTTTGCTGAACTGGGCATCAAAGGAAATTTCAGCACTGACGCGCAAATACGAAGCCTTTTTCAACAAGCCATCGAGCAGTTCCTGGTCTTCCGGTTTGGCAAACAGAATGCAGGAGATCGAACTGGAGAGGTCGGTCAGGGCGAATTTGTAGAGCAGACGGGTGCCATTGCTGACCGTGCGGCATTCCTGCGAAAAAATTTCACCTTCCATGAGCACCAGACCGGATTCGGTCGACAAGTCTCGGATCGCCTGGCGCTTGAGCTCACCATTGACCTTGCCCCAGAGGACACCCTCTGGTTTTGGCGCCCGGCGATAGGTCGAAACCGTGCCGTTGGCAGTGACACCGGGGCGACCATTGGCAGGGGCCCGGCTAGGGGCAGAGACTGAACCCGAGGAGGTGGCAGCACCAGCCGGACGATTGGCCGACCCCTGTCCCGGACTGTCCGTCCGTGCCGGTGCGGAGCAAAACTCACCTTCAGCCTGCCCGGGAATAGCAGCCAGTTGGCGCCTGGCCTCGGCCTGCTGCTGGCGCAGCATCTCGGCCGTATAATCTCGCAAATCCTGGCTCGAGGCGATGAATTCGAAATGGACGCTCTGGCCCAGTGCTGTGCGGGTCAAGTGGGCCAGTTCGTCACTGACGATCCGGGCCAGATCGTCGCGGCTGTCTTCCGTGACATGGACTTCGACACGAGCCGGGTCCATCTCCTGGGCTATAAATTGCGCATGGTGCAGCATAGCCGCATGGAAAGGATCCTTTTTGCGCAAATGGCGGATCAGCCAGGGGGACAATCTGGCCGCGGCCTGCTGCAGATGAACCTGGGCCAACGGCTCGGCAAATGTCTGCCGGATCAGCACATCCTGGGCTGGCAGTGCATGCTCAAGAGCAGCCTCCAGCCTAACCAGCAGATCGGCTGGCAAAGGCAGGCTCGACAGGATCTGGATGGTGACCTGGCCGCTCTTTTTGACCACCAGTCCGGTCACCAGGGCATTTTGCTGCCGGAGTTGTTCGACCAGGACAGAATCCGCGATGAATTGGGCAAAGAAATCTGCAAGGTTCGATTGCATCGCTCAGGCCTCGGTGATCCGGGCGATCTCAGCCATCAGGGCCTCGATTGCCTGCTCTTGGGGCACTTTGCGGATGATTTCACCATGTGAAAAGAGCAAGAACTCACCCTTGCCGCCAGCCAGGCCGACATCGGCATGGCGCGCCTCACCCGGTCCATTGACCGCACAGCCCATGACGGCGACTTTGATCGGAGCCTTGACCGTTTTGAGGCGTTCTTCGACTTCTGCGGCAATCCGGATCAGGTCCACACTGGTGCGGCCGCAAGTCGGGCAGCTGATCAGCTGCGGTCCGTGACTTCTCAGGCCGAGCGCCTTGAGGATGCTGTAGGCAGCGCCAATTTCATCCACCGGATCCGCCGTCAGGGAAACCCGCATCGTATCTCCAATACCCTCGGCGAGCAAGGTGCCGATGCCGATCGCAGAGCGGATCGCTCCTTCATTGCGGGTGCCAGCTTCTGTCACGCCCAGGTGAAGGGGGTATTGGGTTTTCTCCGAAAGCAAACGATAGGTCTGGATTGTCAGGGCCGGATCGGATGCTTTGATCGAGATGACGATATCATTAAAATCCCACTGCTCGAGCAGGGCGACCGATTCCAGAGCCGATGCCACCATCGACTGGGCATTGACACCGCCGAAACGATCGACTATTTCGCGGCTGAGCGAACCGGAATTGACACCGACACGGATCGGCACCCCACGCTCACGGGCCGCAGCTGCCACCTGGCTCACACGGTCCGGACCACCGATATTGCCGGGATTGATCCGGATCTTGTCCGCACCTGCGGCCAGGGCAGCGAGGGCGAGACGGTAGTCGAAATGGATGTCGGCAACAATTGGCAGAGCTGACAGAGGGCGGATCCTGGCCAGGGCATCGGCTGATTCCTGGTCAGGGATAGCCAGTCGGGTCAGATCACAGCCCGCCTCGGCAAGCTGATCGATCTGGCGCAGGGTCGCCTTTACATCGCGCGTGTCGGTATTATTCATCGACTGGATCACAATCTGGGCGCCACCGCCGATGGTCACGTCTCCGACATGGACCGGGCGGGTAATTTTGCGTTCAAACATGGTCAGCCTCCGATCAGGCGCATGATATCAAAGAACAGGCCAGCCAGGCCGAGGAAAATGATCAGGCCCAGACCCACCATGCCGATGATGGTCTGGAGCTGTGGCTCGAGCCGTTTGCGCCGGATCGCTTCGATGGCGATCAAGACCAGGTGATGGCCATCCAGCGGCGGAATCGGCAGGAGATTCATGAAACCGAGGCTGACCGAGATCAGGGCAAAGAGCCAGAGCAGCTGGTAAATCTTGTCCCGGAATGGTTGCTCATTTTCTACCACATTGCTGACCAGGGAGACGACCCCAACAGGGCCTGACAAGGTATCCTCCGCCTTGGCCTCACCCGTGAAGATGGCACCAATGCTTTTGACCGTCACCTTGACGATCGACCAGGACCACTGGACTGACTGGCCGATGGCAGGAATAAACGCGCGGCTGGTGGCAAACCAGATGCCACGCGGCAGACTGACCTGGGATTGGATCGCAACCATTTCAACTGTCTGGGGCTGACCGTTGCGCAGGATCGAAACCGTCAGCGGCTGGCCGGCACTGGACTGGACGATGTCGCGGAACGCTTCGGTATCGCTGTAGGGCACATCATTGACAGCTAAAAGGACATCACCGGTGGCCAGGACAGGCTGGCCCAGGTTGGAACCTGAGTCGACTTCGGCGATGATCGCGCCATCACCGCTCAGTTCTGGCTCGATTGTCACACCGAGACGATAGCGCTCGGTCACGGTCGGCTGGAGGACAACGGTACGCTGCCCCTGGCCTTCAGATTCAACCACGAGTTCAATGGGTTCGCCTTCCGGTGTAAACAGGTCAACAGCCGTATAGTCGAGCGTCGTCCGCACCGCATGGCCATTGGCCGCGACGATGCGGTCGCCGGCAACAAGACCGGCAGACTGAGCCAAGGTATCCTGGTAGGTGTCCTGGATGACCGGGATGGTGTAGCCAAAAGAAGCGAACAAAATCAGGAAAGCCAGCACACCGGAGACCAGGTTGACAGCCGGTCCGGTGCCGATGACAATCGCACGGGCCCAGCGCGGCCGGTTGAAAAAGAGGCCAGGATCGCGGGGATCGAAGCCATTCATCTCCTCTTCTTCCTCGCCGGCAAAGCGGACCGAGGCACCGATCGGCAGCAGTTTGATGCTGTAGCGGATCCCGTTGTGTTCACGCGAATACAGGACCGGTCCCATGAACAGAGAGAATTCCAGGATCCGGAAGCCCAGCTTGAGACCGGTCAGGAAATGGCCCAGTTCATGGACGATCATCAGAATGCTTAAAAGGACAATGCCTGCGAAAATTCCCATGGGGATCTACTCCTTGATTCAGGTACCGGAGAGGACCTGCTGCCGAGCCCAGCGATCCAGCTCCATGATGGTGGAAAAGTCGAATGTGCGTTGCCAGCCCGAGCGCTCATGCTGTTCCAGGCACTGTTCGACCCGGCTGGCGATCTCGAGAAAACCGATCCGGCCAGACAGAAACAAATCCACAGCAGCCTCATTGGCGGTATTGAGCACGGCTGGCAGGGTTCCGCCGGTGCGCGCCGCAACATAAGCGAGTTCCAGCAGGCGGAACGTATCGGTATCAGGCGGTGAAAATGTCAGGCTGGTCGTGCGGGGGTCGAATGGATTGTAGCGTGGTTCCAGGCTCGCCCGGCGCTCCGGCCAGGTCAGGGCCAGCTGGATCGGCAGTTTCATATCCGGAAAACCCATCTGGGCCAGAACCGATCCGTCTTTGAACTCCACCATGGAATGGATGATGCTCTGGGGATGGACGACGACTTCGATCTGGTCGACCGGGCAATCAAACAGCCAGGCTGCCTCAATGACTTCCAGGCCTTTGTTCATCAGGGTAGCCGAATCGATCGTGATCTTGCCCCCCATGGCCCAGGTCGGATGGCGCAAGGCCTGTTCGACCGTGACTTCAGCCAGGTCTGCTCGTGTTTTGCCGCGGAAAGGACCACCGCTGGCCGTGAGGAAAATCCGTGACAGAGAACCAGCCGGTGCGCCTGCCAGGCATTGCCAGATGGCCGAATGTTCACTGTCCACCGGAAAAAGCCGGGCACCGGTTTTCTCAAGCAGGGGCATGACCAGGGCGCCACCGGCTACGAGTGTTTCCTTGTTGGCCAGGGCAATCGTCTTGCCCGCCTGCACAGCGGCGAGAACCGGTTCGAGTCCAGCAACACCAACCATGGCAGCCACGACGGTTGTGACACCCGGCAGCATGGCAGCAGCCAGGTTGCCTTCGCGGCCATGGAGGATTTCCAGGCGGGGAAAGGCTCCGGCCAAGCGTGACCGGAGTTCCCTGGCATCCTCAGCACTGGAAACTGAAACCAAGTCTGGATTGAATTCGCGGATCTGCCGCTCCAAGGCGTCCAGACGGCGGCCGCAGGTCAGCGCGGCGACTTTGATTCCGAGATGGCGGCAGACCTCCAAGGTCTGGGTACCAATGGAACCGGTGGAACCTAATAAGGATATCGTCTGAGTCACAAGCAACCTCCCGGATTCTCGCTATCCGGCGATCTGGCCCCATATGGCCAGCAGCAGGGTGAACGGCAACGTAAACAGGACACTGTCAAAGCGGTCCAGAGTACCGCCGTGACCGGGAAGATAGGCGCCGAAGTCTTTGACATCACACCAGCGCTTGATGCCTGATGCGAGCCAGTCGCCCAGCTGGGAAGCTGCGCTGAGAACGATACCGCCGGCAATCACGGCCAGCCAATGGACCGGCAGGGTGAAGAAGCTGGCATAGGTGAAGCCATTGATCAAAGGCAGGGCCAGACTCAGGGCCAGCATGCCGCCAACCAGTCCACCCAGGCTGCCTTCGACCGTTTTCTTGGGACTGATCTGGGGCACGATCTTGTGCCGGCCGAGGAAATAACCCGTGAAATAAGCCAGGACATCCGACAGCCAAGGCGTGACCAGGGCAACAATCAGCCAGAGCCAACCTTGCTCGAGGGTCATCAGGATGACCACGGCGGTACCAAATGGAAAAGCCAGATACGTGGTGGCCACAGCTGCAGCCACGGCCCGCGGCATAGCCTGTGGTCCATGCTGGATCAGTAAAATCAGTGCCATGATGGCAGCCCAGGCAATCTGGCCAATCATCAGCAGAAAAAGGCCCAGCCAAGTCTGACCCAGCTGGATCGATGCGACCAGATCCTTCACTCGCGGCAGCAAGGTCAGAAGGGGCAGCAAAAACAGCAGCGCGCCGATCCGGCTTAGAACAGGTGGTAGCCCCAACTGGCGACCGGTCAAAGCCCGGTCCAGCTCGTTTCTGGACAGACAGACGACCAGGATCAGCAGGACCAGCGGCACAACCGGCCACCAATAGCCAGGTACGACGAATAACGCTACAACCAGGGCAAACAAGAGTCCAGTCAAGATACGCTGGTTCATTTTGGTTTTACCCCTCCAAAGCGGCGGTCCCGTTCGGTGTAGGCGGTCAGTGCCTGGTCCAGGTGTTCTTCGGAAAAATCTGGCCACAGCACATCGGAAAACCAGAACTCGGCGTAGGCGCATTGCCAGAGCAGGAAATTGGACAGGCGCATTTCACCACTGGGCCGGATGATCAGGTCCGGATCGGGGACGTCCGGCAGATAGAGGGCCTGCTGGATGGATGTCTCATCAATGTCATCCACAGCCATCTGGCTGTCTGCCACTTTTTGTGCCAGCTGGCGGCACGCCTGGACGATTTCACGCCGGCCGCCATAATTGATGGCCACGATCAGCTGCATCTTGTCCCGGCCAGCGGAATTCGCTTCGTTTTCAGCGATAATGGCCTGGATATGCTCCGGCAACGCAGCGAGGTCGCCGGAAAAACGGACCCGGATACCCTCGGCAGCCAGTTCCGGATCGTAGCGACGGAAAAACTCGACAAACAGATCCATCAGGGCGTGAACTTCGTCATCTGGCCGGCTCCAGTTCTCAGTCGAGAACGCATAAACGGTCAGATACTGGATGCCGCGCCGGCCGCACATCCGGCACAAAGCCTTGAGGTTTTCGGCACCGGCACGATGTCCGGCCTGGCGGGGCAGGCCACGCTGCCGGGCCCAGCGGCCATTGCCATCCATGATGACAGCAAGATGGGCCGGGATCTTCAGCTGTGCATGGCCGTAACCAGCTGCGGCGGGATCGGTTTTGCGATTGCGCCCCGCCCAAAATCTGGACAAGGAATACCAGGGAAAGCGCATGGAAATCCTTTCAAACAACAAACCGGGTGTTGTAGCACCCGGTCAGCGGCAGGCAGATCGGCCAGACAGACCGGTCAGACTTCCATCAAGTCTTTGTCTTTGGCAGCGGCGGCTTTGTCGATTTCGCCGATGTACTTGTCAGTCAGCTTCTGCAGGTTCGTCTCGACCTCAGCCATGCCGTCTTCGGTCAGTTCCTTGTTCTTGAGGTGATGGCGGAACTTGTCGATGCCATCGCGGCGGATGTTGCGGATGGCAACTTTGGCTTCCTCGGCATATTTGTTGACCTGCTTGACCAGCTCCTTGCGGCGTTCCTCGGTCAGGGGCGGGAACACCAGGCGCAAGGACTTGCCATCGTTATTTGGGTTGATACCCAGGTCCGATGCCTGGATCGCCTTTTCAATCGCCTTGAGCGAAGTCGGGTCCCAAGGGGTGATGGAGATCATGCGCGGCTCAGGAACCTGGATATTGGCGACCTGGTTGATTGGTGTCTGGACGCCATAGTAGTCGATCGCAATACGGTCGAGGACCTTCGGGTTGGCCCGTCCGGCCCGGATCGTGTTGAACTCCTCCGTCAAGACGTGGAGTGTCTTTTTCATGTGGTCCTCATAAGGCAGGTAGGACTCTTTATTCAAAACAATCTGCGACATAGAAGTCACCTCCGGTGAATAATCAGTACCATTATAGCCTAACGTTGGGGACTGGTGCAATTCAGCTGACGATCGTTCCGACCTTTTCCCCCTGGGCCAGGCGCAGGATATTTTCTGGTTCATCAATTGAGAAAACCGCGATCGAGACGTGGTTGTCGCGGCAGAGGGCTGCCGCTGTGGCATCCATGACGCCCAGGTTCAGGCGCAGGACTTCATCGTGGCTAACCGAATCATAACGGACCGCATCCGGGTACTTGCGGGGATCCTTGTTATAGACACCATCGACGTTGGTCGCCTTGAAAATGATATCGGCGTCAATTTCCGTCGCGCGCAATGCCGCAGCGGTATCAGTTGAAAAAAACGGGTTGCCAGTGCCGCAGGCAAAAATGACCACGCGGCCCTTCTCGAGATGGCGGACAGCCCTTTTGCGGATGTACGGTTCAGCAAACTGGCGCATTTCTATGGCACTGATCACCCGGGTGACAGCGCCGGCCTGTTCCAGGGCATCCGACAGGGCCAAAGCATTCATGGCTGTGGCCAGCATGCCCATGTGATCCGCGGTGACCCGGTCCATACCTTCGCTGGTGCGGCCGCGCCAGAAATTGCCGCCGCCGACCACAATACCCACCTGGACACCGAGGCCCATCAGGTCACGGATAGTCTTGCCCAGGCGGTGCAGGGTGTCATTGTCCAGACCCATCCCCTTGCCACCGGCGAGGGATTCGCCACTGACTTTGAGCAGGATTCGTTTGTAGATTGCAGACATGGGACGCCTCCTTTGTGTGAAAAAAGGGACATGCTTGGCATGTCCCTCGTTTTTCGATCGGTGACGATCTTACTTGATCTGTTTCATGACCTCGTCAGCAAAGTTCTCTTCTTTTTTCTGGATGCCTTCACCCAGTTCAAAACGGACAAAACGGCGGACCGTGATGTTTTCGCCGATCTTGGCGATCATTTCCTTGACCAGCTGCGAGATCTTCTTGGAATCATCCTTGACATAGGCCATTTCCAGGAGACAGTTTTCTTCGAAGAACTTGTTCAGGCTGCCTTCGACGATGCGGTCGAGGATTTTTTCCGGTTTGCCTTCATTGAGGGCCTTGTTACGGATGATGGTTTTCTCTTTTTCGAGTTCCTCGGCCGGGACTTCCTCTTTGGAGACCCAGCGGGGGTTCATCGCAGCAACCTGCATGCCGAGATCGCGGACCATGCGGCGGAATTCCTCATTCTTGGCAGCGAAGTCCGTTTCGATGTTGACTTCGATCAGGACGCCGATGCGGCCTTCGGCATGGATGTAAGCGTCAACGATGCCTTCGGCGGCAACGCGGGAAGCTTTCTTGTCAGCAGAGGCGATACCCTTTTCGCGCAGCCAGGCAACGGCTTTTTCCATGTCGCCATTGGTTTCGGTCAGGGCCTTCTTGCAGTCCATCATACCGGAACCAGTCTTTTCACGCAGGGTTTTGATCATGTCAGTGGTGATAGCCATGGGGGTTCCTCCCTATTCTAAGCGTTTGATTATTCTTCGATCTTGGCGGATTCGTCAGCGCTGACCTCAGCCTGCTCAGCGGCGAGCTGCTCGCCCTGGCGGCCTTCGATGACAGCATCAGCCATGCGGCCGGCGATCAGCTTGACAGCGCGGATGGCGTCGTCGTTGCCCGGGATGACGTAGTCGACTTCTTCCGGATCGCAGTTGGTGTCAACGATGCCGACGATCGGGATACCCAGACGGCGGGCTTCCATGACGGCGATGTGTTCCTTCTTGGGGTCGACGACGAACATGCAGGCCGGCAGACCAGGCATGGTCTTGATACCACCGAGGTTTTTCTCCAGCTTTTCCATCTCGAGCTTGAGCTTGGCGACTTCTTTCTTGGGCAGGACGTCGAAGGTGCCGTTATCCTGCATGTTGGTCAGCTCAGCCAGGCGATTGATGCGCTTCTTGATGGTGGTGTAGTTGGTCAGGGTGCCGCCGAGCCAGCGGTTGTTGATGAAAAACATGCCGCAACGCTCTGCTTCTTCACGGATCGAGTCCTGGGCCTGCTTCTTGGTGCCGACGAAGAGCACGTTGCCGCCGTTCATCGCGACTTGGCGGATGAACATGTAGGCTTCGTCAGCCTTGCGCACGGTCTTCTGCAGGTCGATGATGTAGATGCCATTGCGTTCCGTGTAGATGTACTCTGCCATCTTCGGATTCCAGCGGCGGGTCTGGTGACCAAAATGGACACCGGCTTCGAGCAGTTGCTTCATTGAAATAACGGCCATGATAAGGTTCCTCCTGTTTTTTCCACCATGAGCTGCCAACCAGATTCGTTTCGAACTGGCAACAGGGGCAAGTCCCATGTGCGTTTTTTGAGCCTGTGAAATTTTAGCATGAACCGATGCCACATGCAAGGGGGCCCCGAACAGGGCTCTTTGCAAAGTGAAATAGCCTAAGCGCCTTCCCAGCGGTATAATGTGACAAAATGAAAATAACCAGAATGCGCATCATAAAAGGAGTACACCATGATTTCGACACAACTTACCAAATTGGCCCAACAGCAGAATTGGCAGACACTGGAAGCGGAAGACAGCATCTATGGCCTCTACAATGGCTACCGTTTCACGGTGATGGAGGGCAAGGGTTTCAAGGCGGTCTTCGTTTCAGTGGCCGGAATCACAGCGGACAACCTGGCTGCTCTGCAGAGCTGGCTCGATGACAATACCCGCCAGCTCAAACTGAGGAATTTTGAACTGGCGGACAATTTCCTTTGTGTCCGTCTGCAGGAGTCGTGGCGCGTGCGCACAGCTGAGCAGATCGAGTGGTTCCTGGCCCAGTTATCCGGCATGCTCAGCCAATTTGAACTGCCAACAGAAGCGTGTGCCATCTGCGGAGAGTCAGCAGACAAACAGGGTCTGTTGCATGGCTTGTTTTGTGCCTTGCACCCGGAATGCCAGGACCGCGAAACAGTGGATTTCACCCAAACCAGCGAATTGGTTGAATCCCCAGTGGAATCATCTGCTGGCGAGCTGATTCAAGAGGAAACGCAGGGTGAAGTCGATGACCTGGAAACAACCATTGACAGCGAGCCGGTCACAGAAGGCGCAGACACCGAGGAACAATCGAATGGATAAGCAGGCCATCGCCCAGTCCATGGCCGCCTATCGCGATGCCATGGTCCGGGCAACGGTTGAATTGTGCGCGATCCCAAGTGTCAAGGGACGCCCTGAAACGGGTGCGCCTTTTGGAGTGGAGACGAAAAGATCCCTGGATGCGTTCCTCGCACTGGGCGCTGAACTTGGTTTCACGCCGGTCGATCTGGATGGCTACTGTGGCTACCTGGACTGGGGCAGCGAGGGTCCGATCACGGCCGTGCTGGGCCATCTGGATGTTGTGCCAGCCATCGACGGCTGGTCACATGACCCCTTTGCGCCGATTGTCACAACTGACAGGATCATCGCCCGCGGGACAGCGGACGACAAAGGGCCGCTGGTATCAGCCTTGTATGCGATGAAAGCCCTCAAGGATGAAGGATTTGTCCCCAAAGGAAGGATCCGCCTGATTGCTGGACTGGATGAAGAAAGTGGCAGCGCCTGTATGAGCCACTACACACAAGTAGCCGAATTGCCCACTGCAGGCTTCACACCGGATGCCAGTTTCCCGGCCATTTATGCAGAAAAAGGCATCGCCCATATCAAGATCCAGCTGAAAAGCCAGCCCGGACAACCATTTTCCACGCTGGACGGCCATGGACAAATTTTGCTGGCTGCAGTGGCTGGCCAGCGGGCCAACATGGTTCCGGCACGGTGTGACCTGACCTGGCAGGATGAGCAAGGACATGTCACCACGGAAACCTATGCAGGCAAGGCCGCCCATGCCAGTTTGCCTTGGGAAGGACACAATGCGATCGGAGTCGCGATGGCGACAGCGGCCCAGCGGCCCGGTGCCCATCCGATGGTCCAGCTCTACCAGGCCTTGATCGCCGAAGACTGGACGGGCCAGGCACTGGGCATCGCCGGCCTGGACAGCTCGGGACCTTTGACCTTGAATCCGGGCGTGCTCAAACTGGACCTGGAGCAGGGCAGCCTGGTCCTGGATATCCGCTATCCGGCCAGCTGGCAAGTCGAGACCATCCTGGCCCGGATGGCTGCAGCTGTTGCCCCATTCCAGGCCACCGTGGAACTGGTCAGCCATACTGCCCCCCTGGCGGGTGATCCTGGTCGGCCTCTGGTCAAAACCCTGATGGCCGTGTACAACCGCCTGACCGGGGCCAATGTCTCGGCAATCGCGATTGGCGGCGGAACGTATGCCCGGGCGATGCCCAATATTGTCGCCTTTGGTCCGTCGTTTCCGGGTGAACCGGATGTCTGCCATCAAGTCGACGAATACATCACCATCGAAAAACTGCTGGCTTCTGCGGCCATTTACCGTGAAGCCTTGCGCGAGCTGGCTGGCTGAGTCTTCAGGCTGCACGCCTGATACGTGGTTCCTTTACATTGAGACAGATTCTGGGATCTGCTGACTGCCCAGCTGGTGCAGACGACGCATCTCCCGCGCGATTAAAACTGCAGTGACCACCACCGATAGCCCATCTGCAATCGGGCTGGCCAGCCAGACACCGGGTAGCCCAAGGTAATGGGGCAGGACCAGATACAGCGGAACCAGGAAAATGACCTGGCGCATCAGACTGGCGAACATCGCAGTCCGGGCTTGGCCGATGCTCTGGAAATAGATCGTGCTGATGATCTGGAATCCCAGGAAAGGCAGGACTATCAGATAGGTCCGCAGGGCTTGGCTACCGATGTCGAGGATCTCAGGGTCTGTGCTGAAGAGCCGGATAATCGCCTGCGGAAAAAGCTGGACCAGGGCAAATCCCAATACGACAATCCCGGTTGCCATGGCAACCCCCACGCGCCAGGCAGCCTCGACCCGCTGGTAGTTTTGCGCACCATAATTGTAGCCCAGGATCGGCTGCAGGCCCTGGTTGATTCCAAAAAGGGGCATCAGAAAGAGTATGGTCATGCTGGCCACAATCGTCATGACCGCAATACCGGCATCACCGCCGTGAAATTTGAGCATGCGATTAGCCAGGATGGTGACCAGGCTCATCGAGATCTGCATGGTGAAGGGGGCTATGCCTATGGACAGGATCTGGCGGACCGCCCTTGCCTCGAGCATCATCCTCGCAGGTTTCAGGCGTAGTTGGCTACCACGGCCGGCAAAATAGGAAAGCACCCAGATCATGGAGACGAACTGGCTGATGATGGTTGCCCAGGCCGCGCCACGGACACCCCAGCCAAATCCCAGGATAAACACCGGATCCAGAACCATGTTCAAGGTTGCGCCCAGCAGCTGGGTTGAGGCCGAGCGGCGTGGATTGCCGGCACCGCGGATGGTGTGGTTCAGGGCAAAGCCAATGGTGTTGAAAACATTGCCCAGCAAAATGATCTGCAAATAGTCCCGGGCATAGGGCAAAGTCGCTGGACTGCCGCCGAGCAGAACCAGGATCGGATCGAGCCAGATCAGGCCAGCTGCCATGATGGCGCTGCCGATCAGGATACACAAAGTCAGGGCATTGGCCAGGACTTGCTCCGCTTCATCATGCCGTTTCGCTCCCAGTTTCAGTGAGATCGTTGCCGTGGCACCGACACCAACCAGCTGCATGAATCCGAGGACGAGATTGAACATCGGCAGAGTCAGGCCTATGCCTGACAGCGCGGCAGTATTGTGAAGCTGGCCAATCCAGAAGCGGTCGACCACGTTATAGAGGGCATTGACCAGCATGCCGATGATCGCCGGTACCGAATAGCGGATGACCAGTGCCGGAATGGAATCGAACGCCAGCTGGCGCTCGCGCGGGGATAACGGGTGTTCACTGGCTGCCAGGGGCTGTTCTGACTGGTTCTTAGGTGTATGCATGGCTGATGTTTTCCTTCTCTGTCAGGCAAGTGACTGGCTGTCGGATAAAAAGAGGCTGCCCGTTCCAGGCAGCCTCTGATGTCTCATATGACAGGATTGTCGGTGATGTCAGGCTTCGGTCTCGGGGGTGTCCTCGTGGGTCAACTCGACATCCTCATGGACCATCTCAACGTCCTCGTGAACCATCTCATCCTCATGCATGGGATTGATTGGTTCGACGTCCTTGATGGAGATGCTGATGCGGCGTTTCTCATTGGAAACCTCGAGAACGCGGGCGTCGACTTCCATGCCTTCACGCAGGACTTCCTCCGGACGGTTGAGCCGGACGTCGGAAATCTGGGAGATGTGGCAGAGGGCATCCACGCCAGGAGCCAGCTCGATGAAAGCGCCGAACTGGAACATGCGGGCAACGCGGCCATGGACGATGGTGCCAACCGGGAACTGCGCTTCGACATCATGGTACGGATCATCGGTCACGCGCTTGTAGCCGAGTGAAATGCGCTTCTTCTCACGGTCAAAGTCCTTGACATAGACATGGATCGGATCACCGACACTGACCACCTCGGACGGATGGTGGATGCGGTTCCAGGAAAGCTCGGACACATGGACCAGGCCATCGACACCACCGATGTCAACGAAGGCACCAAAAGTGGTCAGGCTGCGGACGACGCCGTCGTATTCCTTGCCAGCCTCGATGGAATCCCAGACCTCGTCAGCCTTTTCCTTGCGGGCGGTCGCGAGCAGGGCCCGGCGGGAGCCAGAGACACGCAGGCGCTTCTTGTCCGGGTCATACTGGGTAACGAGGATGTCCAGGGTCTGGCCACGATAAGGATCGAGGTCATTGACCATGTTCATCTCGAGCTGGGTACGATGGATATAGATGTCGACACCGCCATAGGTCGCAATCACGCCGTCCTTGACAACATTGATCACCTTGACCTGGATGGGGGTCTTATTTTCGAATGCGTCCTCGATCAGAGCCTTGTACTTGCCAAAATCGACACGAGCCTTGGAAAGGACGATTTCCTTGCTCATCTCGGTGTTACGGATATTGCGTACATAGACATCAATTTCGGTGTGATTGGCTACTGCCTGATCCAGGTCGAAATCGGGGTCAGCATCAAACTCGTGACGTGGGATCTTGCCCTCGGACTTATCGCGGACATCGACATAGACATAGTCATTGTCATAGCGTACGATGACGCCCTTGACCGTGGCACCCCGCCGGATCTGCGGAATGTTGTCGATGAAATCCGTGAAGCTCACGTCACCTTGTTCCTGCTGGTTTGTCAAAGCCTCTTGTTCTGTCATCTCCTGGATAACCTCCCTGATAATACGTTCCGGTGTCGAAGCACCTGCCACCACGCCAACCTTCAGGGAAGATAAATCCCTGCCGGCAAGGATCGGACGAACCTCTTGCGGGGTTTCAACCAGATGCGTCTCACCACACTGAGCCCGGCAAATGTCAAAGAGCTTCATGGTGTTGGAACTGCCGCGACTGCCGATGACGAACATCAGATCGGACCGTGCTGCGATGTCCAGCGCTTCTTCTTGCCTGATTTCAGTAGTACTACATATTGTATCAAATATTTGCAGGTTTGCAATTTTATTTTTCAGGATGGCCTGGATGGCCTGGTATTCGCGGAAGGAGAAAGTTGTCTGGGCAACAAGCGTATACGCCTTGTCGACGGGTTCCAGCACCTCAGCTTCCTGCCGGCTGTGCAGGAGAATGGCCGGCGGGTTGCATTCGCCCATGATGCCGATCACTTCCGGATGGCCGGGGTTGCCGGCGATCAAAACCTGGCGATTCTCCTGGCAGGCAACCTTGGCCAGGCGGTGGATTTTCTGGACATAGGGACAGGTGCTGTCGATGATCTCGCATCGTCTGTCTTGAAGGGTTTCCAAGATCTGGGGTGGTACGCCATGAGCCCGGATCAGGACGCGGGACCCTTCCGGGATGTCTTCGACCGTTTCAGCTGAAAGCAGGCCCAGACCGGCCAGTTCGCCGGTCACCGTCTTGTTGTGGATCAATTCCCCCAGCATGTAGACGGGTCTTTGCGGGTCCAATGGCTCCTGGGCCAATCGATAGGCGGTGTCCACGGCCTTTTTGACGCCGAAACAAAAGCCGGCTGTCCTGGCAAGTTCAATTTCCACAGTGCATCCTTTATTGGCCGAGCTTCTGGAGCAGCTTCACGGCATCTTGTTCAGCGGGGGTCTGCATCGCCAAGCTGCCATCTGGCAAACGGACCAGCTGGTCAGACAGCAGGGCCTGGTCGCTCAAATGATAGTTAAACCCCTTCAGGTTGTAGATTTTTTGCATGATCTCGATCGTAAACGTCATCAGCTCGGCATGATTGTAACGCTGGCGGGGATTGGCAGCGAGCTTGAAAGCCGGGCCGAAGACAATTCGAGTCCGGTGGCCAATTCGAAAAGCGCCGTCGACCAGAACTGGCACGATCGGTGCGCCTGTCTTGATCGCAAAATGGGCCACCCCTGTCCGGGGCAGATGCTCAAGGACTCTTTCTGGTTCGACCCGAGTCGCTTGCGGGAAAATCGCCACAACCTGGCCAGCCTCCAAGGCCCCGAAAATACCGCGGGCGGCATGCAGGTCGACTTTGTGCCGGTCCACCGGGATGCAACCCATGGCTTTGAAAAAATTGCCGATGACTGGAGATTGGAATAATTCTTTCTTGGATACCCAATACAGCCAGCGCCCGAAACGGAAATGAATCGCAGGGATATCCAGCAGGCTTGTGTGGTTAGATACCAACAGCACAGGGCCCTGCTCCGGAATGTGTTCCTGGCCTTCGTACCGGATCCGGAACAAAAGGTTCACCAGAAGGCCGGAAATGTTCTTGGCCAGGAAACGGACAAGACGGTGTCCATGCAAGAATTTGTGCAGTTCTTTATTAGGATTGGTGCGATCCTTCGCGGGATTCAACATGGTATCTCATCCTTCGGACTGGTTCTGTCTGGTCTCGATCAGGTCCAGAATCGTCTGGACCACTTCTTCAATACTCAGGTTGGTGGTATCGACCAGGATCGCATCTTCGGCCTGGCGCAGGGGGGCAAAAGCACGTTCGGAATCCTGGCGGTCGCGATATTCGATGTCCGCCCGGACTTCTTCCAGGGTGGTCGTCTGGTTGCCGCGGTTTTGCAGGTCAAGCAGCCGGCGATGGGCCCGTTCTTCGACACTGGCGGTCAGGAAGAACTTGTGCCGGGCATCCGGCAGGACATGGGTGCCGATGTCACGGCCATCCATGATCAAACTCTGGCGGCTGGCGATCTTGCGCTGCAGATCCACCAGGGCACGGCGCACGACCGGCAAGGTGCTGACATCCGAGGCAGCCCGGGAGGCTTCTGGGGTGCGGATGGCCTCGCTGACATTGACACCGTCGAGCCAGACCTCCTGCATGCCAGCCACAAAACGGATGTCCAGGTCAGTCGAGTCGAGCATGGCACCGACTGCTGCTTCGTCCTTGGGGGATAGGCCCTGGGCAACGGCTTTGATACCGATGGCCCGGTACATGGCTCCTGTATCCAGATACAAGATGCCAAGTATTTCTGCAACGCGGCGGGCGATGGTGCTTTTGCCGGCACCAGCCGGACCATCGAGGGCAATTGCAAAGGCCATGGTCAGTCCTCCCGGATCCGGTCGCTGTCACCCTTGTCATACACGTCGTATTCATCCCAGATCCGTTCGAGTTTTTCCAGCATCTGGGCAACATGATCCTGGCGGCGGTAGCCGATGGCAGCAATGAGGGCATTGATGACACTCAAAGGAGCTACCAGCGAGTCGACGAACGACATCATGTCACTGGGAGCCATCAGGCAGACATCGGCATTGTCAGCAATGGGGGTATTGCTCTTGTCAGTCAGGGCAATCACAGTGGCCCCGGTCGACCGGGCATATTTCATGGCTTTGATTGTCCGTTTGGAATAGCGCGGGAAACTGATGCCAATCACGACATCACCCTCGCCAACAGACAAGATCTGCTCGAACATTTCACTGACGCTGGTGGTATGGACCAGGCGGATGTTGTCGAAAATCAAGTTGAAGTAAAAACCGAGGAAAGCGGCCAGGGGTGCCGAGCTGCGTACGCCCAGGATGTAGATGCGCCGGGCGCCGAGGATCAGATCGACCGCCCGGTCAAAAGACTTGCGGTCTATCCGCTCCAGCGTGCGTTTGAGCTTGTCCATGTCAGAATGCAGGACGGCCCCGAGTATGTCTTCATGGACAGCCAGCTTCGCCGAGGCTCGCAAGCGCTGGACAGACGTGAGCTTTTCCTTCAGTTCTTCCTGCAGGACTTTCTGGAAATGAGGGTAACCCTCAAATCCCAGCTCCATGGCAAAACGGACGACAGTCGATTCGCTGACACCGACCTCGTCACCAATCCGGGCCGCTGTCAAATAGGCCGCCTGGTCATAATGATTGAGAATATACTGGGCAATCGCCCGCTGCCCCTTGCTCATGGTGCCGATGCTCGTCTCGATCCGATTCATCAGGCTGCTGCCAGATCCATCCATGCGCGTTTCCTTCCTGTTGTTGTGTTTTCACCAATTATAGGTAATCGTTTGCAAGTTAGCAACCGAAACCCGTCATTTTGCATCCTTGGATTCGCTGATATCAAGAGAAGTCCGGTCCGGAGGAGCCGGTTCCGGCAGGAAGCTGGCCACGAGCTGGTCAATGGTCACTTGCTTGTCATCTGCATGTCCGGATGCATCTTCCAGCGAGCGCTCCAAGTCGCGCAAGGTCCCATACATCATCATTTCCATGGGTGGCAACTCGCTGACTGAACCAAGGCCAAAATCTAACAGGAACTGCTCGGTCGTGGCAAACAAGGTTGGCCGGCCAGGTGCATCGAGCGTCCCGACTTCACAGACGAAATTGCGTTCGATCAGGCGGCTGATGATGCTGTCGCTGTTGACACCTCGCACCGCTTCGACCTGGGCCCGGGTGACCGGCTGGTTATAGGCAATGATTGCCAGGGTTTCGTACGCCGGCTGGGACAGGGGCGGCCGGTGGCGCGGCTGATAGAGCCGCTCCAGGACAGAGAGCTGGCCAGGTTTGGTGGCCAGCTGGTACTTGCCCTCGGCCTGGCGCAGGAAAATCCCGCGGCGCCGGTCGTGCAGCATGCTTTCGGCCATTTTGTCCAGCACCGGGATCAGAACGCTTTTTTCAAGCCCGGTCACGGTTGCCAGTTTTTCGACCGGAATGGGATCTCCGGCCATAAACAGCAAGGCTTCGAGGGCTGCCGGAGCATCCAGGGGGTCCAGCGTAAAAACATCGTCCGGTTCAGAGATGAAGTCCTCAAGATTTTCCGCTACCAGCTCGTTTACAGGCTGTGCCTCGCCCATGGGTTTGACGAATGATTCATCCAGAGTGTCAAGGGCCATCGGTCTTCCCTCCTGCGGTTTCCTTCTCGGCTTCCTCGCCCCATTCATGCTCCGGACGGGCTTCGATGGCAATGACGTCGAAAGGCCGTTCCTGATGGGCGTGAATCCGACCCAACCGGAGCAATTCCAGGACCGCCAGGAAACCCGTGACCCGTTCAGCCCGGCTCGATGTATCAGCCGGGAACAGTTCGTTGAAAAACAGTCGCGTTTTCTGGACAGCCCAGTGCAGGATCAGGCGCATCTTCTCCTTGAGCGAGACTTTTTCCCGGCGCAAGAGCGTCGTGATCTTACTGGAAAGGTCATTGAACCGGTTCTGGTTCTGGTGGGCAATGCGCTGGCAGGCAAGATAAAACTGGTCGCGGTTGAGGCGCTCGGGCACCAGCAGGGCGGAAATGCCAATCTTGCCTGGGGATTCGGGTGGCTTGGAGAGGCACATCGAATAGGTGGCATAGCGCTCACGCAAGTCGCTGGCCAGGGTTTTGCAGCGCCGGTAGGCCATCAGCTTGATCACCAGCTCTTCGCGCGGATCTTCCACGGTATCTGCAGGGCCGGTGATTTTCTGGGGCAGCAGCAGGCGGGATTTGATGTGGAGCAACGTCGCTGCCATGACCAGGAATTCACTGGCGACTTCCATATCGAGGGACTGGCACCGGTCCAGATACTGGAGGTACTGGTCCGTGATCTGCGAAATCGGGATATTGGCAATATCGATCCGGTTTTTCTCAATCAAGTGGATCAGCAGGTCCAGCGGGCCCTCAAAATGCTCCAGGGACAGGGTCAGGTCTGTCCCTTCCCTGTCGATCTGGTTGCTGGGCGCCAGGGATGCCCTGTCGGAGGATGCCATGGCCGGACCTTGTTACAGGCCGATGCGGACAGCGGCCCTGGCTTCGGCCATGGTCCGGGCAGCAAGGGCACGTGCCTTGGCAGAGCCGTCTTTGATGATCTCGACCAGATGGTCCGGATTCTTGAGCAATTCGGTGCGCTTTTCATGGATCGGGGTGTGGAACTCGGCCACCTTGGCGGCGCACTGCTTTTTGCAGGCCACACAGCCGATCTGGCCACCCTCACACTGGCTGCGGATGGACTCGACTTCATCCGGAGAGAAAATCTTGTGGAAGGCAAAGACAGAACAGACGTCCGGATGACCGGGGTCGGTCTTGCGGATGCGGGCCGGGTCGGTGACCATGTTCATGACTTTCTGGCGCACGGTCTCCGGGTCGTCGGCAAACGAAATCGTATTGCCATAGCTTTTCGACATCTTGCGTCCATCCGTGCCGGGCAGGACTTTGGCTGCGGTCAGGAGTGGCTGCGGTTCCGGGAAAACAGGTGCCTGATAGAGATAATTGAAGCGGCGGGCAATTTCGCGCGTCAGTTCAAGATGCGGGACCTGGTCTTCACCGACCGGAACGAAATCGGCCTTGTAGGCCAGGATGTCAGCAGCCTGCAAGCAGGGATAGCCGAGAAATCCATACGTGGTCAGGTCTTTTTCCTTGAGCTGGTTGATCTGGTCTTTGTACGTCGGGCAGCGCTCGAGCCAGCTCAGGGGCGTATTCATGGCAAACAGCAGGAAAAGTTCCGCATGCTCAGGTACTTCTGATTGCAGAAAAAGGACGGACTTCTCCGGGTCGAGGCCAACGGCCAGGAAATCAGCGATCAGGCTGATCGTATGTTCGTGCAAGGCATGGGTGTCGGCATAGCCTGTTGTCAGGGCGTGCCAGTCGGCAATGAAAAAATGGCAGTCGTACTGGTCCTGGAGCTGGACCCAGTTGTGCAGAGCACCGAAATAATTGCCGAGATGGACATCACCGGTGGGACGGGCACCGCTGAGGACGATTTTCCTGGTCATGAGTGAAAGGTTCCTTTCCGTGGTTACTTTTTTAAAATGTCAGGCCATGAACTGGAGCAGCCACTGGGCCAGCCAGTGGACCGGGGTCCAGATCACCAGGTCAAAGGGGATGCGAACGACTGCAAGGATCGAAGTGAGGATGCCACGGCCAAAAATGACCAGCATCAGGAAAAGCAGGCCGATGGTGCGTTCCATCCCTAAAAACTTGTAGTACAGATTGGTGGGCAAGAGGCCGCCGAAAATTTTCGAACCATCGAGCGGCGGCACCGGCAACAAATTGAAGACGGCCAGGATCGTATTGGCCATATACAGGTACAGGAATAAATTCTCGAGTAAATCAAGGACGCCATGACTGCCGGCAGCAACAGACAGCAGGACCGTTGCGGCATGCAGAACCGAGGCCGCAACTGCCAGAATGAGATTGCCGGTTGGGCCGGCCAGGCTGACCAGCATGGTGCCGCGCTGGATCGATATCGTGCGGGTGAAGCGGGCCGGATTGACCGGGACGGGCTTGGCCCAGCCAAAGCCGGCGAAAATGAACATCAGGGTGCCGATCGGGTCGAGATGGGCCAGGGGATTCATGGTCAGGCGGCCCTGCAGGGCCGCTGTGTCATCGCCCAGTTTGTAGGCAGCCCAGGCATGGGCCATTTCGTGGAAAGACAGCGATATGGTCAAGACCAGCACGGTGACCAGGATCCCCTGGATGTCAAACCGGGCCAGGCTGTTGATCAGGTTCAGGACGAATGGATTCAGGGCAAAAGCGGGCATGTTGGCCCTCCTTCTTGGCAAAATCAGGCTGGACGGCCACAGTCCGTCCAGCCTGGATCATTATATCATACCCTGACTTGAGTGCTTCAGCGGGTGACTCGAGTGACAGCCAGGTCGATTTTCTGGCCATTGATGTCCCAGGACTTGGCCGAATCGGGCTTGCCGCTTTCGATCACATCGGCCAGGACTTCTTCGGCGATGAACGCCAGGTTCCTGGCAAAAACGCCCGCCAGGGCTTCGTTGCCGCTGTGGTGGACCGCGATCCGGTCGGAGACTTCGAAACCGCTGTCCTTGCGCATGGTCTGGATCTTGCTGATCAGCTCGCGGACGAATCCTTCTTCGATCAGTTCCGGGGTCAGGCGGGTGTCGAGGGCAACGGTAAAGTCACGGTCAGACTCTGTGGACAGGCCCTCTGGCTGGACGGTCTCGATCAGCAGGTCTTCCTCGGCCAGATGGATTTCCTGACCGTCGACATGGATGATGATGTGGCCATTGGCCTTGAGGTGAGCCATGGTTTCCTGTCCTGGCAATTCAGCCAGCACACCGCCGACATGGGAGACCAGCTTGCCCAGGCGCTTACCCAGGGTCTTGAGCTGAGGCTTGAACCTGTAATCGAGCAAGGCGGCATTATCGGTCAGGTACTCGACCTTCTTGACATTAAGTTCGTCGGCGACCAGCTCGTTGTAGTCAGCGGGGAGCTCGACCGGAGCGACGACCAGGATGCGCGCCAGTGGCTGGCGATTCTTGATCGCGGCATTGTTGCGGGCGGCCCGGCCCATGACGACAATATGCAGGACGTCATCCATGGTCTTTTCCAGTTCGCTGTCGCAAAGGCTCTGGTCTGCGACCGGGAAATCACAGAAATGGACACTCTCCGGGGCATCCGGGAAGCTGCTGCGAACGAGGTTCTGGTAGATCGATTCAGCCATGAAGGGTACATAGGGCGCAGCCAGGCGGGTGATGGTCTCGAGTACCGTATACAAAGTCATGTAGGCATTGACCTTGTCCTGGTTCATGTCCGGCTGCCAGTAGCGTTCACGGCCGCGGCGGACATACCAGTTCGACAGTTCATCGACGAAATCGGCAATTGCCCGTCCGGATGTTGTGATATCGTAACGTTCAAGCTGGGCATCGACTTTGGCGACCAGGGTATTGAGGCGGGACAGGATCCAGCGGTCCATCGCAGCGAGTTTGTCTGGCTCGAGCGTGTACTGGGCCGGATTGAAGCCATCGATGTTGGCGTAGAGGATGTAGAAAGCGTACGTGTTCCAGAGCGTGCCCATGAACTTGCGCTGGGCTTCGCTGACGGCATCCTCATAGAAGCGCGAGGGCAGCCAGGGCGCACTGGCGGTGTAGAAATACCAGCGCACGGCATCGGCGCCCTGCTTTTCCAGGACCTGCCATGGATCGACGACATTGCCCTTGTGCTTGGACATTTTCTGGCCACTCTTGTCCTGGACCAGGCCAAGGACGATGACATTGCGATAGGGCGACTGGTCAAAGATGACCGTGCTGATCGCCATCAGGGTGTAGAACCAGCCGCGGGTCTGGTCGAGGGCTTCGGAAATGAAGTCAGCCGGGAAATTCTTCTCGAACTGCTCCTTGTTCTCAAAGGGGTAATGCCACTGGGCAAAGGGCATCGAGCCCGAGTCAAAC
This sequence comes from Mageeibacillus sp. UBA5734, assembly GCA_002419365.1. Lineage (GTDB taxonomy): Bacteria > Bacillota > Clostridia > Saccharofermentanales > UBA5734 > UBA5734. Next base: position 28,393 of record DIGA01000088.1, read on the forward strand.
CAGCAGTCGATGACCTCGGCGACCCGGGTCATGCGGCCGCCACACTGTTCGCAGCGGATGTGGACCTGGTCGACATAGGGCTTGTGCAGCTCGATCTCATCCGGGCAGTCGTCGGACAGCTCCTTGAGCTCAGCGATGCTGCCCACCATGTGGCGGTGGCCGCAGTCGCATTCCCAGATCGGCAGCGGCGTGCCCCAGTAACGTTCACGGGAAATGCCCCAGTCGACGACGTTGTCGAGGAAGTTGCCGAAACGGCCCTCGCCGATTGCCGGCGGAATCCAGTTGACCGTGGCGTTGTTAGCAAGCAATTGTTCGCGCACCGCGGTCATTTTGACAAACCAGGAGTTGCGGGCATAGTAGATCAGGGGGGTGTCGCAGCGCCAGCAGAACGGATAGCTGTGCTCGTACGGCATCTTCTTGATCAGTTTCTTCTCGATGTTGAGCTTCTTGATGATCCCGGCATCGGCATCTTTGCAGAACTGGCCGGCGAAATCGGTGACGGCCGCCGGCAGAGTGCCATCCTCCTGGACGAGCTGGACAAAGGGCAAATCGTACGTGCGACCGACCCGGGCGTCGTCTTCACCGAAAGCCGGGGCAATGTGGACGATACCGGTACCATCGGTCAGGGTGACATAGTCATCCATCGTGACAAAAAAGGCCTTTTTACCCGACTTGGCGACAATCTCATTGGCATAGGGCAAAAGTGGCTCGTAGGCTTTGCCCACCAGGTCACGACCTGGCATTTTTGCGAGGATCTTGAAATCCTCACCAAAGAGCTGGGGCACAAGCACACCAGCCATGTAGTAGCGGACCGGCTTTGCGCTGCCATCGAGATCCGTTGGGACCTCGACCAGGGCATATTCTTCATCCGGGTTGACGCAAAGGCCAACGTTGGACGGTAAGGTCCAGGGGGTCGTCGTCCAGGCAGCAAAGTATGTGTCTGCCTCATCTTTGACCGTGAAGCGGACGAACACCGACGTATCCTTGACGTCATGGTAGCCCTGGGCGACCTCGTGCGAGGACAGGGCAGTGCCGCAGCGCGGGCAATAGGGCACGATCTTGTGGCCCTTGTATAACAGGCCCTTTTCCCAGATGCGTTTCAAGGCCCACCATTCGGACTCAATGTAGTTGTTGTCATAGGTGACATAGGGGTCTTCCATGTCAGCCCAGAAACCGACCCGGTCCGACATCGTCTCCCATTCTTTCTTGTATTTCCAGACAGAATGCTTGCACTGGTCGATGAACGGCTCGATGCCATAGGCTTCGATCTGCGGCTTGCCATCGATACCCA
>DIGA01000053.1 GCA_002419365.1 Mageeibacillus sp. UBA5734
TGGTGATCGCGAGAGGATTCGAACCTCCGGCCTGCGGTTTAGGAAACCGACGCTCTATCCTGCTGAGCTACGCGACCGCGTGCATCACACATTGTAGAGGATCGGCAGGCCTTCAGTCAATCGAAGAATGAACCTGACAGGTAGCGGATCTGGCGTTGGCGGAGCTCGGTGGTCTGGCGGTCGATCTGGAAATGGTGGCTGTCGTTGGCTTCGATGATGAAGTCGCCTTCACGGGCATCGGTCGGGAGTTCCTTGCGGGCCACATTGGCCAGGGTGCGGTCAGCGCGGGTGATGATGGCGTAATCGTGATCGAAATGATCGATGAAACCTTCCAGTCTGGTCATGGGCTATCCCCTCCCCACATACTGCCCCAGACAAGGGCTGACACTCTGCTCGTTCTTAGGTCCGGAACACCAGATGCTCAGCTCAGTTGCATGAATATAGTATCATCATAAATTGTCAAACTCAATTCATAATTGCGCAAAAGCAGTGTAATTTTCTGTTGTTTCCTGTCATGCGATTTACAGAAATGACTATTGTTCGTAATCGTTTGCGACTTGGATTCGTCCAGTCATGTGCCAACCCAGGAGAACCGGGTGGCCGGAGACTGGATTTTCCCGTATAATGGGGATGCACTTTGGATCGCCGGCCTTCTGGACTGGTGATGGTAAACTGCCAGGAGGCCTCTGTTTTGAACCGATCACATCGATCGCTGCCATGGTACCGCTGGCTCCGGTGGGGCGATTATTTTCTTTATATTCTAATTGTCATGGTATCACTTGCCTTGTTTTCCCGCGGCCCGCTGCTGTTGGGACCTTCTGGCGATGGACAGTCGGCAGACATCACGGTGGACGGCGTCGTTGTGAAGACCATTCCGGCCGACCAGCTGTCCCAGTCCGGATCGTTTGAACTGGATGCCCATGGTTATCACTACACAGTCGAATACGAGGCTGGCCGGATCCGGATCAGCCAGGCCGATTGCCCGGACCAGGTCTGTGTCCAGACTGGCTGGGTTTACCGGCTGGGCCAGGTCTCTGCCTGCGTGCCGGGCCATCTGATACTCAGTGTCAACGGATCTCCGGTTGCCGGTGAGGGTGAAGTGACGGAGCCGGAAGTGGACGTGATCATCCGATGAGTGCGACTGACAAGACCCGCCGCCTGACCACCAATGCGATCCTGTTGTCTCTGGCCCTGATCCTGGCGATCGTCGAACGCTGGATTCCGCTGGAGCTGATTGTCCCCGTACCCGGGATCAAGCTGGGACTGGCCAACATCGTCTCCCTGTTTGCACTCGTGCGCCTGCGCTGGACCGATGCCCTGGCGATCCTGGTCATGCGCTGCCTGATCGTCGGTACGTTCACCGGGCTGACGGCCTTCCTGTTTTCCATCACGGGCGGTCTGCTGGCGCTTGCGATCATGGGGCTTCTGGTGCGCTGGGAGGGCAAGGTCTTTTCCCTGATCGGGATCAGTCTGGCGGGAGCAGCCGCGCATAACCTGGGCCAGATTTCTATCGCCGTCCTGCTCCTTGGCGAATGGCGTTTGCTGGTGACCTATCTGCCACCTTTGCTGCTCACGAGTCTTTTTACCGGCACCCTGACCGGAGTTGCCGCGATCCCCCTGATCACGCGTTTCCCGCTGCGAGGTATCTATGCTGCTAAACGATAGGATCATTCTTACCTTGATGATAATCGTTTATTTGACGCTGGCTCTGGTCAATGACCGTCTCGAGCCTGTCAATCGCCATTTCCGCAACTTCATTGAGCGGACTCGCTTCATGCGACTGAGGCCATTGATGATCGTGACACATAAGTACAATGACGTGGTATCCCTGTCTTTGCAGGTCTTGATCGTGTCTTTGTTCATCGGTTTCTACTGGCATGATTGGCGCCGGGCGATGGTTTTGACCTCGGCAATGTTCCTGCAGACCACCATTGTCACGGCAACCAAGCAGCTGGCTGCGGTCAACCGGCCGCCGCAGGACCACAGCCATGTGGTGATGAAATCCGGTTCCTACCCCAGCGGCCATACCGCGGCGAGCATGACCTTTGCCTTGCTGGCGCCGCAGGTTTTATCGCCCCATCTGCCGCCGCTCCTGGCCAGTGCCATCGGCTTCTATTTGCTGGCTGTGGCCTTGATTACAGCTTATGGCCGGTTGTTTCTCGATGTCCACTGGCTGACCGACATCGTCGGAGCCTGGCTGATCTCGGGCATCACGCTGGTGTTTGGCCGGCTGTTTCTGTATTGATGTTGCATGTGGTCTGGAAATGATGAAACAACAGGAAGTTGAGGAAACGCCATGAATGTGGTGATGACAACATTGTTCGGCCTGGAGTCGCTCGTGGCCGATGAGCTGCAGGGCCTGGGCTATGCCCGCGAGCAGATCACGGTCACGGATGGCCAGGTGGTGCTCGATGCAGGATCCGGGATCGCCCTGGCGACAGCCCGGGCCAATGTCAATCTGAGGACGGCGGAACGGGTCCTCGTCCAGTTGGCCCAGTATCCAGCCCGCGATTTCGAGACATTTTTCGAGCAGGCCCGTGACCTGCCCTGGGAAGACTGGATCGACCGGGGCTGTGCCATCCACGTCAACGGTTATTCGAGAAAATCGGTCCTGTTCGGGATCCCGGCCTGCCAGAGCTTATTGAAAAAAGCGATCGTCGCCCGGCTGGCCCAGGCGTATGGCCTGGCTCCGGGCAGCCGGATCCGTGAAGACCAGGCTGTCGGACTGGTCCGGATCCAGTTTGGCATCGTCCAGGATGTGGTGACCTTGATGGTGGACACATCAGGAGATGGTCTCCACAAGCGTGGCTATCGGCCCTTGCGCCACGAAGCTCCGATCAAGGAAACTCTCGCCGCAGGTCTGGTTCAACTGTCCCTGTTCCGGCCCGATGCGGGTGAAGTCCTCTTTGATCCATTCTGTGGTTCGGGGACCATACCGATCGAGGCTGCCCTGATCACCCGCCGGATTGCCCCCGGGCTGAATCGCAGCTTTGCCGGTGAACACTGGTCATTGATCGGCCAGGCAGCCTTTGCCCAGGCCAAGGCTGAGGCCCGGGACCGGGTTGATCGCAGTCCTGCGGCCAAACCGCTGATCTTTGGCTCGGATCTTTCCCCTCAGGCTGCTGCCCTGTCAGCTGAAAATGCTCGCGTCGCTGGTGTTACTGATCTGGTCCGGTTCCGGGCCCAGGATGTGATGCGCCTCAGGCTGCCTGAACTCAGGCAATGGACCCAGGCCGATTCCATTCTGGTCATTGGCAACCCACCCTATGGCGAACGCCTGCTCGACATCGAAGCAGCGCGGGACCTGTACCAGGCGACCTGCGACATTTTCCTGCCGCAAGGACAACTGGCTGAAGGTATCCGTCTGAGCCTTCTGACGCCTGATGCTGATTTTGAGAAAATTGCTGGCCGTCCGGCTGACAAACGGCGTAAACTTTACAATGGCATGATTCGTTGCATGATGTATCATTATTATAGACATCCGAAAAAAGCGTAAATGCAAAGGAGCACCCCGATGAAAGGCATTATTTTGGCCGCAGGCTATGCCACCCGACTGTACCCGCTGACCAAGGACCGCCCCAAAGCGCTGCTTCCCGTATCCGGTCGCCCGATTCTCGACTACATTGCCGATGAAATGGACACGATTGATGACCTGGACCAGATCGTGATCATCTCAAACCATTTGTTCGCCGACCAGTTCCAGACCTGGGCGGATGCCAGAAATGCTGCTGGCCAAGGGCATCCGGTTGTCGTGCTCGATGACGGCTCGACCGATGACACCAACAAGCTCGGCGCGATCGGTGACATCCAGTTTGTGATCGACCAGCTCGGCCTCGATGACGAACTGATGGTGATTGCCGGGGATAACTTGTTCACCTATCGCTTGCGGGATGCCTGGTCCGACTACCGGGCTCATGGCGAGGACATGATCCTGGCCAAGCGCCTTCCTTGGGATGATGATCTGCGCCGGTATGCCATTGCTACCATCGATGAATCTGGCCTAGTGACCAATCTGGTCGAAAAACCAGCCAATCCGCAGTCCAATCTAGCTGTGTTTGCGACCTATTTCTATCGCCAGGACACGGTGCCTCTGATCAAGGCTTATCTGGCCGAGGGCAACAGCCCGGATGCCCCGGGAAATTTTCCCGCCTGGCTGTATCAGAAAAAACCGGTGCGACTGTATGAATTTGATGGCATTTGCATCGACATCGGCACACCAGAATCTTATGCCGATGTCATGACAACCTTTCCCCCTGTGCGTCAATGACGGACACATAAACGTTGGGATAATCTGTGGATAAACCTGAAAACCTCTGTGGGAGAATGCTTTCATGGAGATTATGAATCGAAGAGGCTGTCTGGATCGCCCTGTGAAATCCAGGTAAAGATCTCGTAAAATCAGGTGTTTCACGGCACGAAAAGCCAGAAAGGCTTGTCCTCCAAGTTATTCACAGTTTTATCCACATTATCCACAATTTTCCACAGGACCCCACATCAACCCAGGGCCAGACATGAAACATGACTGTGCCCGAGCAACGTCGGGAGGTACCCCATGAATGCGAAAGAGATGGCGATCCGGGCCAGAAAAGCCTCACGCCAGATGATGGCACTGGATTCTGCCACCAAGGAAAAGGCTTTGAACAATATCGCAGCGTCACTGCTGGAAAATGAACCGGCTATTCTGGCTGCCAACAAGGTTGACCTCGAGCGCAGTTCAAGGGAAGGCCTGGCGGCGCCCTTGCTCAAACGTCTGAAATTTGACCTGGCCAAGATCAAGGACGTCGTGGCAGGGATCCACAGCCTGATCGACCTGCCAGAACCGGTCGGCCAGACCCTCCTGATGACGGAACTCGAACCAGGCCTGGACCTTTTCCGGGTTTCGAGCCCGATCGGAGTCATCGGGGTCATTTTCGAATCCCGTCCGGATGCACTGGTCCAGATTTCAACCTTGTGTCTGAAGTCCAGCAATGCGGTGCTGCTCAAAGGTGGTTCAGAAGCTCTGGAGACGAACCGGACTCTGGCGGAAATCATCCATGGAGCTGGCGTGGCGGCCGGCATGCCGGACGGCTGGCTCAATCTGCTCGAAACACGGGCCGATGTCAACACCTTGCTCGAAATGGACCAGGATGTGGATTTGCTGATCCCGCGTGGTTCGAATGAATTCGTCCGCTACATCATGGACCACACGCGTATTCCGGTGCTGGGCCATGCAGATGGCGTCTGCCACCTGTACCTGGCGGATGATGCTGAAGAGCAGATGGCCATTGAGATAGCAGTCGACAGCAAGACCCAGTATGTGGCTGTCTGTAATGCAGTCGAAACGATTCTGGTCGATCGCGCCTGTGCCGATACGTTCTTGCTGCCTCTGTCTGAAGCACTCAAAGCCCGGGGTGTCGAGATTTTTGGCTGTGAAGAAACCTGCCGCCGGCTCGGCTGCCAGCCCGTTACAGACTGGCACACCGAATATCTCGATTACAAGGTGTCACTCAAAATTGTCGATCACCTCGAGGCTGCGATTGAACACATCAATCAGCACGGGTCCGGCCACACCGAAGCGATCGTCACAGCTGACGAGCAAAAAGCACGCCAGTTCATGCTGATGGTCGATTCCGGCAATGTTTTCTGGAACGCCTCCACCCGTTTTTCCGACGGTTTCCGTTATGGATTCGGGGCCGAGGTCGGTATCAGCACGAGCAAGATCCATGCCCGCGGACCGGTAGGGGTGGAAGGTCTGCTGACCTACAAGTACAAATTGTTCGGCCATGGCCAGAAAGTGTCTGATTTTGCTGCCGGAGACAAGATCTTCACGCACCGCCACCCGGACCGGCCTATTCCGTTCTGATTCCAGGCCAAATCCTGCCAAAAGCCGGGTTAGTGTAAAGTAGTTCTCGGTG
>DIGA01000002.1 GCA_002419365.1 Mageeibacillus sp. UBA5734
GCCAAAAAGCAACAGTGACAAACCTAAGATAAACCCATGTAGGCTGCAGGTCTGGTCACCGGTGCGGAAAATCCTGCACACGGGGTCGGCCTGCCTAGATGGAAGAAACTATGACCGCCTCGAAACATCCTGCGGCTGTAGGATCAAAAGGATTCCTTATCTGGATTTCCGGGACACGACCCCGATCGTGTAATTGAAATTGGCATAGATGAGCGTTCATCCGGGTGGCTGTCCCTGTCAAGTTTTATGTTTTTTTCAACCAGCCTTCACATTTTCATCACATCGATTGGTTTAAATAAAGATGGTCACTCGTTCCTGTTGAACAGGATCGGACCATCTTGATTTTATTGTTGCCATACCTTTGATGAAGGAAGGGATCTCATATGTCAGAAACCAATGAAACGAACCAACAAGGCAAGCGCCGGACCGGACTGATCGCAGCATTTGTCACCATCGCCCTGATACTGACCGTGGCGACTGGTGCAGGTGTCTATTACGGCATCCAAAGCCTGACACCGGAGCGGCTCGGCCTGGCAGTTACTGAATCCACAACGACAGAAGACTCGCGTTCTTCAAAAACCGGAGAAACAGGTTCGGATACTTCCAGGGGTCGTTCGGGCAAATCTTTCAGTCTCGAATCTTCAGCCGCCAGGTCGGACACAGACCGGGAAGCTCTGTCCATCACGCAAATCGTAGCCCAGGGCAAACCGGCCGTCGTTGCCATCGATACGGAGACCACTGTAGCGACCCCATTTGGCCGTAACAGCGTCATTCCCTCTGCCGGTTCTGGTTTCATCATCTCCGCGGATGGCTATGTCGTGACCAACCACCATGTCATCAGTGGAGCCCAGAGCATCCAGGTGACTCTGGATAATGGTGATACCTACAAGGCATCCCTGGTCGGCTCTGATCCGGCCAACGACATCGCAGTCCTCAAAATCGACGGTGCGGATTTGCCAACCGTCCAATTGGGCGATTCTTCTGACCTCGAAGTTGGCGAGCTGGCTGTGGCGATTGGCAATCCCCTGGGTCAGCTCAGCGGTACCGTGACGGCTGGCATCATCAGTGCCCTGGATCGGACGATTACCGTTGACGGGCAGGATATGATGCTGCTCCAGACCGATGCTGCAATCAACGCTGGTAATTCCGGTGGTGCACTATTCAACTCTTTCGGTGAAGTGATCGGCATCAACACGGCGAAAAACTCAGGTTCCGGCATCGAAGGCCTTGGTTTCGCGATTCCAATTGATCACGCTGAACCGATCATCGAACAACTGATCGAAAAAGGCTCCGTGCCAGAACCGCCCCGGATCGGAATCTACACCCAGGACGTCACAGCCGAGATGGCCCAGCAATACGATCTGCCCGAAGGTGTCTATGTTGTCCAGGTCGGCGAAGGCAGCCCGGCAGCTGCAGCTGGTATCCAGCGTGGCGACGTGATCATTGCCATCAATGGCCAGGAGACCCTGACAACCTCTGCCATCAATGCCGTGAAAAACACCATCCAGGCAGGCGATACCATGAACCTGACCATCATCCGGGATGGAGAGAAGCTGGAGATTCCAGTCGTCCTGGCCGAAGCGACGACTTAGGGCTGTCAATGTTCCGATTTTGAAAATGTTGAAAAATGGCTGCTTGACAGCCATTTTTCATGCCAGGATTTCAGCAAAAACATGTGCTGTCCTCCTTCTGATGGAGCTATCCGATCGTGCCATCATGAAAAATTACAGGCCCATGGCTACGATCAGGCTCGTCATGATGATGAGCCCTGACACAACGGTCAGCGAAGCCAGCAGGCTGGTCTGACCGGCATCGCCGCCCAGCTTCTGGGTAAAAACGGGTGTCAGGCCGGACAGAGGTGAGAAGAGGAGCAGGACCAGGATTTGCCGGACCGCCAGAGGATAGGGCAAGAGAAAATAGACTGCCAGGCCGAGAAGGGAAGAACCGAGCAGGCGCAGCAGTAAAACGGTCGATACTTCCCGCACGTGCTGTCTCCCACCCCGGATCTCCAGCATCAGGCCGACCATCAGCATGGCCATGAAGGGGTTGGCTGCTCCGATCGGCGCTGTGAAAGTCGTCACGGTGGGTGGAATGGGGATTTGGATGAAGGACAGGATCATCATGGCCATGTAGGTGACAAACGGCGCTGAAGCCAGCAGGACCTTGAGAACTGGCAGCAAGCCGGATGCTTCTTTCCGCTTCAGAAGATGGGAGGCGATGGCGTACGTACCGCCGGTAACCAGGGCAGCATTGCCGATGTCAAACAAACTCAGGATCCCAGCGCCGAATGCGCCGAGGAAATTCTGGATGAAGGGCAGCGAGAACAGTCCGATGTTGAATCCAGAGACACTGAGCATGTAAAGCCCCCGTGTGCCATCTGGCTTGCCGCGGGATAAAAACCAGCCGAGCGCGATCAGGAACAGGTTTAGGATCACACCCAGGACGATGATCGAATAGAGGGAGCGATCGAGCTTTAAAGAGGCAAAGTTTGTGATGATCGCTGCGGGGAAGGTGATGTTCATGACAATGTTGGAAACAACCCGCTGGTCGCCAGGGGCAAAGAAGCCTTTGACCTTGAGGGTGTAACCGAGCAGGATGATGAAGAGATAGGCTAGCGCTTTGAGCAGGATGGCTGCCATCAGTCATGTCCCCAGCCATATTTGCCATGCAGCTCGACAAACCGGACATTCTCGACCGGATGCCGGTGCATCTGGCCGTGGGCGTCTTTGGTGATCAGAAGCAGTTCCTGCCAGGACGGCGGGCCGACTGGAATTACCATCCGGCCGCCAGGTTTGAGCTGCGCAAACAGTTCGTCCGGGATCCTGGCCGCCGCTGCCGTGACCATGATCCGGTCGTAAGGTGCGTGCTCGGACCAGCCCAGGCTACCATCGCCGATCTTGAATAAGATATTGGCAAAACCAAGCCGTTCCAGCCGGACCTGTGCTGCGCTGGAAAGCTCAGCGATGCGCTCGACGGTACAGACTTCGCGGGCAAAATGGGCCAGCAGGGCGGTCTGGTAGCCGGATCCCGTGCCGATTTCCAGAACTGTGCAATCCGGTTCGACATCGAGAATCCGGGTCATTTCCGCCACCAGGCTCGGCTGGGAGATGGTCTGGCCATAGCCGATCGGCAGCGGTCCGTCAACCGAAGCCATAGGCTTGTATTCATCATCGAGGAACAAAGATCGATCCAGCTCACGGAAAAAGGACCACAGTGCTTCGTTATCCATCGTCATTCCTCTCTTTTGGCAATTCGATCTGCTAATCCTGATAACATATTTTCAAAATCTTGCGCCAGCATGGGGCGCCCGTATAGATAGCCCTGGACTTTGTGACACCCCAGTTTGATCAGCAAATCGGCCTGGTCCTGGTGTTCGACACCTTCGGCAATTGTCTTGATGTGCAAGGCGCGAGCCATGGCGATGATCCCCTGGATGATATCTGCATCACGAGCATCTGTGGTAATGGCATCGATCAGATTCTTGTCGATTTTCAAATAATCGACTTGGTATTGCTTCAGATAGGCATAGGTTGAATACCCTGAACCAAAGTCATCAATTGCGATCGAAATGCCAGCCAGTTTCAGCTCGTTTAATATCGCGCTGGATGTTTCCGGCGCAAGCATGGCGAGTCCTTCGGTGATTTCGAAGACCAGCCAGGCTGGGTTGGCCCCAGATTGTACCAGGCAATCTTGGACGGTCGCTAAAAAATCATCATTTTCCAATTGCAGGGGCGAGATATTGACCCCCATTTTCAATGCAAGACAATAGTGGGTATTCCACGCCGTGATTTGCCGCATCGCTTTTTCCATGGCCATTTGACCCAGTTTCAAGATCAGTCCGATTTCCTCGGCTACGGAAATGAATTCGCCCGGACTGACCCAGCCAAGTATGGGCGAATGCCAGCGCAACAACGCCTCCATACCGACCAGTTTCTGGCCATCGGCGCTGAATTGTGGTTGAAAGTGCAACGTGAACTCATGTTCGACATCGGCACTGTGCAATGCCATTTCCACATCATTACGACGACGGATTTCAAGATGGGTCGTTTGATTGTAGAAAGAATAGGAGTTGATTTTCTTAGCTTTGGCTTGTTCGACTGACGTTTTGGCACATTTAAGCAGATGGGTCCGATCGGTGGCGTTTTCTGGACAAGCTGCCAGACCGATGTGGACACCTGCCTGGATCCGGAAAGGACTGATTTCAATCGGCGAGGCAAATAATTCCAGCAGCTGGTCCAGCTTGGCGCGGATGATTTCGCGATCTGGGCTGCAGCTGCACAGCAGGGCGAATTCATCTCCACCCAGGCGGGCGATGATCGTGGTGCCATCATTCTGGAATGATTGCAGACGATGAGCCATTTCCTTGAGGACCTGGTCACCGGTTTCCTGCGTGTAAAGGTCGTTGATCATTCGGAACCGTGCGATATCAACAATCGCCAGATAGACAGGATTCGCGGGACTGGCCTTGAGGATCTCCCGGTCGACCAGTGCGAGGAAATGATTTCGGCTGTAAAGTCCAGTCAGGGCATCATGGCACAAAGCATGGTTGAGTTCATCATTGAGATCCTGAAGCTGACGGGTCCGCTCAAGTACATGACGCTGCAACGAATCATTGTGGTCGGTCCGTTCCTTGAGCAGATTTTCCAGCAATTGCCGGGACTGGTTGCTCAAGCTGGCTAGCAGGTAGATGATCAGGATGGCGGTGAAATACAGGAGTTCCAGGACTTTGATCCCTCGGACAACCAAGATCAGGATGGGAAGCGACAGGATCATGATCACAAGTGAGATCGACTGGGCATTGGAAATCTGCGACTGGATCTTTTCCGGCTGCCTGATAACAGCGTGATGGTAGCTGCGTCGAATACCATTAGCCAGAAGCAAGAACGAAGCAATGTAAAGCCAGTCCGCCAAGCCATTAGGAACATATTGGTCATTGAGAACCTGCACGACAAACAGAAAATCAGCTGCGTAGAACTGGAGCAGAGCCGTGAAGATCAGCCAGAATCCTTTGTCGGTCTGCTGGGGCAGGGTAGAGATCACCATTGCCAGAAAAATCGCCAGGCTGATGGTATCGATTCCCAGATAAATCTGGGCCATCCAATGTTCCCAGTCAAGCGCAAATTGATTTTCTGAATATAGGTAACTGACAACTCCAGCCAGAATCAGGCTGACAGTGACCAGATTGAGCACAAATTGAACGGCTGGCCATCGCCGAAAGTTGAGCCAGGCAAACTGGATGATGGCTATCAAGAAAAAGAGATTGGTCAGCAAATAAAGTGCGGTCATGATCAGACTTTCAGCCGGATCCAGATGCATGACCTGGTTCATGATGCCCCAGACGATTTCCAGAATGGTAAAGCTCAGGATACCAGCTGCAAAAAGAAGCGACGTGATGGGACTGAGAATCTTGGACCAGATAACAGGGTACAAGACAAACAGGGCCCAGCCAAGCATCAAGGGAGTTGCGAGGTCGCCAAGCATGTGAAGGCCAAGCCAGGACTGCAAGGTGTGAACCAACATGAAAATAGCCGGAATGCCCCACAAGAGCAAGGGCCGGTCCACAAGAGTCTTTTTCACGGATTTTCGATTTTCTGACATCATGAAGCTCGCCATAATTTATTTATACCCCATTTGGACAAGCTTTGTCTCGGTCGCACGTGGACAAGGCGCAATTGTTTGTTACGATGATAGTTAGCAAACTTGACTCAGGCATTCTGAAAACAGGCTAATCTGAGATCACACCTGAAACCAACGGAGCCCCGTGATGTTGAACAGCCCCTTTGCCGCCCTGCGGCACAAGAATTTCCGCTATTATTCATTTGGCATGCTGGTTTCGACGACCGGAACCTGGATGCAGAATGTTGCCCAGCCCTGGCTGGCCTACGATCTGACCGGATCGCCATTTCTCTTAAGCCTGGTCGGCGCGATGCAGTTTGTCCCGGTCACCTTTTTTTCGCTCTTTGCTGGAGTTATGATCGATCGCTTTCCTAAGAAGAAGCTCCTGTTGCTGACTCAAGCTCTGGCATTCGCCGTCACGCTGGTGCTGGCCATCCTGGTCTGGACGGATCACGTCGTCTTCTGGCATTTGCTGGTGTTGTCGTTTCTACTTGGCTTGGTCACGACGCTTGACATGCCAGCCCGGCATGCGTTCGCTGTGGAAATGGTCGGACCATCCGACCTGATGAACGCGATCGCACTCAATTCGACCGTGTTCAACCTGGCCAGGGTAATCGGGCCCGCCTTGGCAGGCATCCTGATGGGCAGCATTGGCCTGGCGGCCTGCTTTTTTCTCAACGCCATCAGCTATGCAATCGTATTTGTCAGCCTCCTGTTTGTCCGGCCGATATCGCAGGCGAAACCACAAGGCGATCGCCCGGGTGTCATTGCCACGATCCAGGATGGCCTTCGGTACATTGGCGCCAATCGTGCCTTGCTCCAGACGCTGGTCTTGATTGCGATCGTCGGGACATTCGCCCCCAACTTTGGCGTTCTGGTACCGGTCTTTGCCCGCGAAATCCTCGGCCTCCAGGAAAGTGGCTTCGGATTTCTGATGTCAGCGCTCGGGGTTGGATCCCTGGCTGGTGCCTTGACCATCGCTTCGCTGAGTCGCTCTGGTCCCAGTCGCAGCATCCTGGCCTGGGGCCCGGTTGCGACAGGGATTCTGATCATCCTGACCGGTGCAACCGGCTGGCCGGCCTGGACCGCTGTTGGACTGGCCCTGGCGGGATTCGGTTTTATCTTGTTCAATACCAGCGGCAGTTCCAACCTGCAAATGATCACACGCGACGAATACCGCGGCCGGGTGATGAGTGTCTATGCCCTGGTCCTCGGTGGCACATCGCCCCTGGGCAACCTGTATGCCGGACTATTCGCCGACCAACTGGGGGCCAGGGCAGGTTTTTATGCCTGCGGCCTGGCCATCCTGATCCTGGTTGGCCTGAAAGCCCTGGTCATGGACCGCCTGGCTGCTAGCGCTGCTGCATCCCGCGCCAGATGTCTTCCGGTCGCATCGGCAGACGAGTCAGGCGAACCCCGCTAGCCTGGTAGATAGCCTCGGCAATCGCCGGGGCTGGTGTATTGATGACGACCTCGCCGATCGATTTGGCCCCAAAAGGTCCAGTTGGCTCACTCGATTCTTCAAAAGCGATCTGGATGCGCCCGATATCGGCCCGGGTCGGAATCTTGTACTGCAGGAATGAATTCGTGTCGATCTGGCCGTTTTTGCCATAACGGACTTCTTCATAAAGCGCCAGACCGATACCCTGGACGATGCCGCCTTCCGCCTGGATCCGCGCCAGATTGGGGTTGATGACCTTGCCGCAGTCGACGACGCCGGCATAGTCAAGGACCCGGACCTGGCCGGTGGCTGGGTCGAGTTCAATCCGGGCAAAGCCGGCCATATAGGGCGGTGGGCTGGTCGGACCACCAAAGCTGCCGATTCCGATCAGCGTTTTGCCCGTGGGACCGGACGATAACTTCTCCGCCAAGTCGCGCAACTCGATCGTATCGCCGTCCAGGACCAGGATCGCGCCATCACCCAGATCCATGTTCTTGCGCTCCAGCTGATATCTGCTGGCCGCTTCGTCGAGAATCTGGCGTTTGAGGTCTTCACAGGCGGCAACGACCGCACGGCCGGTGACATAGGTGCCACTGGAGGCATAGGAGCCGGGATCATAAGGCGTGATGTCGGTGTCAGCCACGATGGTGACGATGTTAGAGAGGCTCGTGCCCAGGATTTCTGCCGCCATCTGGGTCAGGATCGTGTCGGCTCCGGTGCCGACATCGGTCGGGCTCATCAACAGGGAGAAATCGCCGCTCTCGTTAAACTGGACTTTGACAGTCGAGACGTCAACGTGGGCAATACCGGATCCTTGCATGGTGATCGCCATGCCGGTGGCGCGGATTTTGCCATCTGGCAGCATTTCGCGGCGCGGGGTTTGATCCCAGCCGATCAGTTCTTTGCCTTTGACAATACAGCGGTCCAATGCACTGCTCAGGATGTGCTTGTTGTAGGCCACCGTCTGCTCCCCTTCGTGGACGATGTTTTGCAGGCGCAACTCAGTCGGATCGATACCGAGTGTATCAGCCAGTTCGTTGACGATGGATTCGACAAAGAACGCGCCCTGTGTCGCGCCATAGCCACGGAAAGCGCCAGCCGGCATTTTGTGGGTGTAGATCACCTTGGCTGAAAAACGGGCGTGCTCGAGCTTGTTGTACAGAGGCAGCGACTTTTCGCCGACCAGGCCGAGGGTGGTCCAGCCATGCAGGCTGTAGGCGCCCTGGTCCGAGAGGGCATCGACGGTCAGGGCCCGGATCGTGCCGTCACGGCTGGCCCCGATCTTGACCGTGGCCCGGATCGCATGGCGGCTGTTCGAGGCCATGTAGGTTTCCTGGCGCGTGTAGACGACCTTCGCCGGCTTGCCGGTTTTCAAGGTGACGATCGCCGGGAAGATTTCTGTGACCGAGGTTTGCTTGGCACCGAAACCGCCGCCGACTCGGGGCTTGATCACACGGATCCGGCCGGAGGGCAGGCCGAGGGCGAGGGCGAGCTGGCGTTTGATGTGGAAGGGGACCTGGGTCGAGGAAATGACCACCAGGCGATTCCACTGGTCGAGGTAGGAGTAGCTGCGGAAAGTCTCCATCATCGACTGGGCCTGGGCCTGAGTCTGGTAGGTCCGTTCCAGCACGACCTCGCATTCGTCGAATACCGAGGCGTCGCGAGATCCAAAGGTGTAGTCATGAGCACCCATGATGTTGTGGGCGATATCCGGTTTGCCGACGCTGTCCGGCAAATGGAAGACCATATGGTCCGGCTCGTGGACGAGTGTTTCCCCTTTCAGAGCCTCGTCAATGGTCAGGACGGCGGGCAAGATCTCGTAATCGACCTTGATCAGGCGCAGCGCCATCAGGGCGGCCC
>DIGA01000085.1 GCA_002419365.1 Mageeibacillus sp. UBA5734
GACAAGGTGATTCCGCGGGCAGAACGGCTGAAAATCTCGATCCCCAGTTCGGTCTCCAGCTCGCGGATTGCCGTCGATAAGCTTGGCTGGGAAATATACAGCTGCTTGGCCGCCTCGCTGATCGAACCGCATTCGACAGTCTTGATGATGTATTTCAACTGTTGCAGTGTCATGCTGCCATTGTAGTAGATCCTCAGCCTGTTGTGCAATGAAGAGATGTTTCGGGTCAAAATCCAGTTTAAGTGGTATCAGGTTCCAGCAATAACGAAATCAGGACCGGTTTCGCGGCCGGCTATGAAGTACCGCCGGTCCCTGAGCAACGCGGCTTGGGCGATCAGCGACTGGCCGCGTTCATTGGGGTGGATCCCATCGACACAAAGAAAGGAGGCCACATCGCGCTCTGCAAGGAAGGCGTCGCGCAAGTCAAACAATTCGCAATCCAGCTGCTGGGCAACATCCCGCACGGCGATGGCATAACGCTCCTGCCAGCGGTAAATGTGCTGGATATCTCCCAGATAGGATTGAACCGCGTCGGCATTCAGCTGGCGGGTGACCCAGGTGAAATAGCGAGCAGCGTCCAGTGGTGGTGGCGTCACCAAAAGAGGCCTGGCACCACGTACCCGGACCTGGCGGATAAACTGACCGAGCAAGAGGCGGAACTGATCGACGGGCACTTTGGCGGGGTGATCCTGCCCGGGATCGGCTGCCACTTCAGCCCAGGGCAAGTCACAATCATTGCCGCCAAACTCAATCACAGCGAGAGCGCCCACAAGATCCTGGCTGCGCTGAAGTTCCCTGAGACCATCACGGATGACGGCTCCCATCCGGGCATGATTATGGACGGGAATCCCCAAGCTCATTTCAATCTGCGTGGTCCAGCGCTGGCCAGAAATGGCATAACGTCCGCGTGATTCGTCGTAAACGATGCCTTTGCCAATGGAGTCTCCCCAGATGTGGATCGAAGATATCATGTTGCTGGTTCTCCTTGTGATTTTATCTAGTTCTTATTACTAGATTATGCGACATCAATAACCTTGTCAACATTCGTTCGATCGATTCTTTCTAGAACCTGATATTTCATGTTAAAATGACTCATCTTAACCAGTGAAGAGGTTATCCATGGCCAAAAACACCCGGGAAGCTCAAACCATCGCACAGCCAGAACCTGCTGACTGGGCCGCATTCCAGCCTGCAACCTGGGATCAATTGCCAGACTTGGGTCTTTACATGGACCAGGTCATCACCTACGTTGAGCAGCAGTGCCGCGCCCTGTACGCGCAGGAAAAATTCCTGACCCCCGCCATGGTCAATAATTATGTCAAGAGCGGCCTGGTTTCCCGGCCCAACGGCAAAAAATACAGCCGGGCTTTGCTGGCGCAACTGATCATGATCTGCACTCTGAAGCAAGCCCTGTCACAAGATGAAATGAAGAAATTGCTGGCCATGACAGCCAGCCCAGACTCGAACCTGAACGCTGATCAAGCGCTTGAAATTCAATATCGAGCGTTCTGTACCACCCAGTTAGCCGTCTGGAATTTGATTGCGACGCGGCGCACTCAGACTTCTCCCCTGCAAGCAGCCCTGGAAGCTGCAGCCAGCAAGATCTTGTGCGGAGAAAAAATCGAGCAACTGGCAGGTGGATAACCACCAGTGTGGGAAATCGGCCAGCCGGGAAATCGGCTGTGCGGGAAACCGTCCGACCTGGAAATCGGCTGTACGGGAAACCGTCCGACCTGAAATCGGCCGTCCTGGAAATCGAAAATCATGCATTTACGGAGAACCCTATGTCGATTATCAGCTTTTTTGAACCCATTGGTATCCTTGTTTTTGCCTTGTCCGGGGCACTGGCTGCCCGTGAACGGAAAATGGACTTATTCGGTATCTTGATGCTGGCTACGCTGACCGCCACGGGTGGTGGCATCATTCGGGATGTGGTCATGGACAATGGCATTCCGATGTTTTTTCGCCGGCCCAGCTACATGGTCTATATCCTGGCAGCCTGCCTGATTGCACTGACCGCACGACAGCTAGTCCTCAAAGCCGGGCGCCTGATTATCTGGCTCGACGCGGTCGGCCTGGCTTGTTTTGCCATCGACGCCGGCAGCAAGGTGATCGACAAAGATCTCGGTTTGATGGCCTTTTTGTTTGTTGCGGTTACATCGGGGGTTGGCGGGGGCGTCCTGCGCGATCTGTTGAGCCAGCAAGTCCCCACCATCCTGACCAAAGACATCTATGCCGTCGCCGCCCTCATTGGCTCACTGGTGTATTACCTGCTGCAAGACTCGCCCCTGCATCTGGCTGCACCCTACCTGGGGCTAAGCATCATCATCGTCACGCGACTGTGGTGCCATGCCAATGACATTCACCTCTACGTGCCTAAGCTGCAGAAAAAGCCAGCTGAGTGAGAGTAGCGGGAATGGCGCGAGGCCGCACGGGTGGCCTGGTTGCTGTGTGGGCAGTGAGAGGCCGCGTGACGTCTGACTCGACTTCCGGAGGGAGTGTCGGACCTGCCGTGACATCTGACCCGGCTTCCGGAAGGAGTGTCGGACCTGCCGTGACGTCTGACTCGGCTTCCGGAAGGAGTGTCAGACCTAATTATAAATTTTCTGATTGCTTGGCTGACTGGAAACAGCTGCGGGAGTAGGGCCTTAAGACATTTACACATGCTTTTTTCTGGTATTGGGGTCAGACCCTAAGGGTCTGACCCCAATTTTGAAAATTGACAAAATCGAGTCTCTACGTCTCTCAGTGCCAATTGTTTTCAGGTTTCTTATAGAATAATCCGATAAATTATAGTCTGACCCGGCTTCCGGAGGGAGTGTCGGACCTGCCGTGACATCTGACCCGGCTTCCGGAACGGGTGTCGGACTTGCTGTGACGTCTGACCCGACTTCCGGAGGGAGTGTCGGACCTGCCGTTAGAAAGGTTCTAATCAGAAATATTATTTGACTCGTCACTCTTCATTTGACCCATAGCAATCCGCTGCGTGCTCCACCCCTCCCCCCTTTCCTGCCTCACCACAAACAGCTGCTGCATTTCACATTTTTCTGCCTCCACCACCCAGTCTTACCACCCATTCTGGCGACCTGAATCCACCATCAGATTTGCCAAGTGGCTTTCATGATGGTATGATAGCCTAGCAACTTGATGATTATTGCAAGTTGTCACACGATAAAGTGTCAATCAATCAATACTAAATCGCGTCATTTAGACCAACACATCATGGAGGTAACACATTTGATGAAATCAAAGAAGAAATTATTCACAGTCCTGTCCATCATTGCAGCGCTCTTGCTGATGACGATCGGTGCAGCGGGCTGTGCCAAAAAGGAAGAACCGGTTGTCTTGAAACTGGCGGATGCTGGCTGGGACAGCATCCAGTTGCACAATTCGATTGTTTCGTACATTCTCAAGCATGGCTATGGCGTGCAGACCGAACAGGTGACTGGCACGACCCCGATCACTTGGAAGGCTCTGGTAGAAAACGACATCCAGATCTACACAGAGGTCTGGAGCGAAAACATCGCCAGCTATAAAGACGATGTGGCTTCCGGAATCGTTAAAGAAGTTTCGGTCAATTTTGACGACAATGCCCAGGGCCTCTATGTGCCACGCTATGTCATCGAAGGTGATGCCGAACGTGGCATCGAGCCGATGGCACCGGATCTGAAAACGGTCAAAGATCTCTTGAACTACAAAGAGGTGTTTGCAGATCCGGAAGAACCGGAAAAAGGACGCATCTACGGTGCGATTTCCGGTTGGGGTGTAGACAAGATCTTGTCCAGCAAGTTCAATGCGTACGGTTTCGCGGATACCTTCAATTATTTCCAGCCTGGCTCGGACGCGGCTCTGGCAGCCTCTCTGGTTTCTGCCTATGAAAAGGGCGAGCCGTGGGTTGGCTACTACTGGGCCCCGACGTGGATCAGCGGCCAGTATGATCTGGTGCTGCTCGAAGACGAACCTTACACGGGCGACGAGGATGCCATGAATGCCGGTCTGACTGCTTTCCCGGCCAACCGTGTCACCGTCGCTGTGAATGCCGAGCTGGAAAAAACGCAGCCGGAAATCGTCGAATTCCTGTCTCATTACGAGACCAGTAGCGCCTTGACCGCCTCCGGTCTGGCCGTCATGAATTCTGAAGGTCTGAACACAGACCAGGCGGCCATCCGCATGCTCAAGGATCATCCTGAACTGCTCACAGCCTGGCTGACCGATGCAGATGTGAAGAAAAAGGTCATGGATGCCCTGGCCAAAGAGGCTTGATTTATGGACGGTCTGATCAAATTCCCTGAGAGTTGGACGCTGGACATAGCGACCCCGATTGATGCCGGTATCAAGACCATCAGCCGGCAGTTTGCTGGATTTTTCGACGGGGTCAACGCTTTCATCTCTTTTTTCCTGGACTTGGCTCAGGACATCTTGTTCCTGATCCCCTGGTGGGTTTTGATCCTGGTCGTCATGGCGGGGGGCTATCTGGCCATCCGCCGCATCGGATCGGCCATCAGCTACGGCGCCATGGTCTTGATCATCGGCCTGTTCGGCTATTGGGACTTGATGGTGTACACCCTGTCGATTGTCTTTGTTTCGGTTGTATTTGCCCTCGTCATCGGGCTGCCCTATGGCATCCTGATGGCGGAAAACAAAAAGGTGGAGCATTTCTCGCTGGTTATTCTCGATGCCATGCAGACGATGCCTAGCTGGGTCTACCTGATTCCGGCGGTTTCTTTCTTCGGCCTCGGACGCGTACCAGCTGTCTTCGCGACGCTGATCTATGCCCTGCCGCCGGTGGTCCGCCTGACCAGTCATGCGGTGCTCCATGTCGATAAAGAGACGCTTGAAGCAGCCAAGTCATTTGGCACGACAAAAATACAATCCCTGATCCAGGTCAAGTTGCCCCAGGCTGCCCCCACCATTCTGACCGGTGTCAACCAGACGACCATGATGGCCGTCGCCATGGTGGTCACATCATCCATGATCGGGGCCAAAGGACTGGGGACGGAAGTCCTGATCGCGATCAACCGCCTGGAAGTAGGCCGGGGCTTTGAAGCCGGCCTGTCGATTGTCTTCATCGCCATCGTCATGGACCGCCTGACCCAGGGACTGGCCAAGAGTTTGCCTTACAACCAGACAAGGAAGGCCTGATATGCCCGTAAAAATTGAAGTGAAACAAGTCAGTAAAATTTTCGGTTCCAAGGGCAGCAAAGTCCTCGAGACCCTTGGAAACCAGTTTGATAAGCAGGAGGTCATGCAGCGGACCGGTCATGTGGTCGGTGTCCATGATGCCACTTTTTCGGTCAACACCGGCGAGATCTTTGTCATCATTGGCCTGTCGGGCAGCGGCAAGTCCACCTTGATCCGATGCCTCAACCTGCTGCACCGGCCGACCGCCGGCAGCATCGAGATCGATGGCGAAGATATCTGTGAGTACAGCAGGGACCAGCTACGTGACCTGCGCCGCAAGAAAATTGCCATGGTCTTCCAGAACTTTGCCTTGCTGCCACACAAGAACGTCATCGACAATGTCTCTTTCGGACTGCGGGTCCGGGGTGAATCTCGTCCAGACAGCCGGCAGAAGGCCTTGAAAATGATCGAAATGGTCGGCCTGTCAGGTTATGAAAACGAACCGATCCAGGCCCTGAGCGGCGGTATGAAGCAGCGCGTCGGCCTGGCCCGGGCGCTGGCCAATGATCCAGAGATTCTCCTGATGGACGAAGCCTTCTCCGCGCTCGATCCGATCGTGCGCCGCGACATGCAGTACGAGCTGTTGAACTTGCAGCAGAAACTGCAAAAAACGATCGTCTTCATCACGCATGATATCCAGGAAGCCTTTAAAATCGGTGACCGGGTCGCGATCATGAAGGACTCAAAAATCGTCCAGGTTGGCACGCCAGAAGAAATCCTGACCTCGCCGGCCAATGAATATGTCGAACGCTTCATCACAGGCGTCGACAAAACCCAGGTTCTCTCGGTCAAAAGCATCATGCATCTGCCAGGTTGCCTGGTCCAGCTGCGTGATGGCCCCAAGCTGGCTCTGCAGGAAATGCGCATGAATGGGGTTTCCAGCGCCTTTGTGATGGACCAGGCGCTGCGATTCAAAGGGATCGTGAATTTGCAGGACACCCTGCAGGCGATCAAGGACAAGCAGCCGCTGGAATCGATTCTGGTCCATGAAGTCATCGAGGTGGAACCGTCCACCACCGTCAGCGATCTGGTCCCGCTGGCCCAGAAATCGCCTTATCCGATCGCAGTCACGGAAAATGGCCGCTTATTGGGCATTGTCACCAAATCGGCCATCCTGGGAAGCCTGGCCTGATCCTGAATTAAAAGGACGCCTGATGTCGATGGATGTCAGGCGTCCTGCGTTGTATCGCCAGAGCCTGGAACAGCAGTGGTCTGGCCGATGTAGTCCAGCACCCGTTGCTCCACACTTTCGTCTCCGGTGATCAGCAACAGATCACCTGGCTGGAAAACAGCATAGGGACCGGGTGAATAAATTGTCCGGCCATCGCGCCGGATGGCAACAATCGTCCCGCCCGTATTTTGCCAGAATTTAGTCTCAGAGAGAGTCAGCCCTACCAAGGGCGAATGGCTATCGACCTGGACTTCACAGGGGTAGACAGGATTGACGCTGGTCAGTCGGTCAGCCTGGCGGGCCAGATAGTCCATCAGCTCATAGATGCGTTCTTCAATGGTATGCTTCTGTTGCAGCAACGACTCGATTTCGTTGCGGACCGCCTGGAGATCCACTTTGGATTTGAACCGCTCGACATAGCGCTGGGCTTGCTCCCTGGACAGGACCACATAGCCAACTTTCGATTCAGCCCGGACAATTCCCATGTCTTCGAGCAGGTGCATCGAACGCCGGATCGTCTCGGGAGATACCCTGTACGTGCTGCTCAGAAGGGAGCGACCGGACAGGCGGTTGCCAGCAACCAGTTCACCTGACGCAATCTTGCGGGCCAGATCGAGGGCAATCCGGGCATAAACGGGCGTTTCGAATTTATCTGGCATAATGGGCCAAGCCTCCGGGTGTAGAATGGTAGAAGAAAGGATGGTCAATCTGGCCATGGCGGACAGGTTGCCTGATGGTTCTATTCTGGATCAGGTTGCCACTAAGTTCAACAGTCACACCGAAAGTGCAGGATTTCCTGCGAACGCACAGCCATTACAAG
>DIGA01000109.1 GCA_002419365.1 Mageeibacillus sp. UBA5734
GCCTCGGCGATGCGTTTGGTCAGTTTGGTCGAGACAATGGTCGTGACGACAAATGACTGGTCCGGCAGTGTGGCTGATTTCTTCTTGGCAGACAGGATGTATTCCATCAGCAACAGGCCGATCTGGTTGCCAGACAGGACCTGGTAGTCACCCGTGCTGGTGCGGACACAGACACCGGTGCGATCGGCGTCAGGATCGGTCGCGATCACCAGGTCGGCGCCTTCTTTCTGGGCCAGCTCGATCGCCATGGCCAGAGCGGAGCGTTCTTCCGGATTGGGGAAGGCGACGGTCGGGAAATGGCCATCCGGCAGCTCCTGCTCCGGAACGACCAGGATATTGGTAAAGCCAATCCGGGACAGAATGCGACGGACAGGCTTATTGCCGGCGCCGTGCAGGGGCGTGTAGACGATCTTGAGGTCACGGTGGCGCTGGACGGCCTCGAGGTTGATCGCCAGCTTTTCCAGCATGGCGGTATAGACTGTGTCGAGATCTTCGCCAAAATCCTGCCACAGGCCGGTTGCACGGGCATTTTCTTCACTGAGGCAATTCAAAAGCGGCGGGAAATCCTCGATCGAGTTCATGACGTCGCTGACAACCGTGGCTGCTTCTGGAGGCAGCTGGCCACCGTCCTCGCCGTAGGCTTTGTAGCCGTTGTATTTGGCCGGGTTGTGGCTGGCCGTGATCATGACGCCACCAGCTGTGCGGAAGTGGCGGATGGCAAAGGACAGCATCGGCACAGGGCGCAGTTCGTCGGAGAGGTAGACCTTGATCCCGTGGGTGACAAAAATCCGGGCGGACAGGACGGCAAATTCGCGCGAAAACAGGCGCGAATCATAGGAAATAGCCACGCCGCGTGCCTTGGTCACCTCGCCCTGGCTGGCGAGGAAACGGGCAAAGCCCTCGGAGGCCCGGGCGACAGTGTAGAGGTTCATCCGGTTGGTACCGGCACCCAGGACACCGCGCAGTCCAGCGGTGCCAAACTCGAGGTCCATATAGAAGCGGTCTTCGATTTCCTTTTCATCCTGGGCAAGCGCCACGAGTTCGGCGCGCGTTGACTCGTCAAAATGGGGGTCCGTTGTCCAGCGGGTGTAGCGTTCCTGAGCCAAAGTCATAAGGGTTCCTCCTTGTTCATTGGCGACCGCCTGGAAGGATCTGCAACAAGCGCTGCCAGGCAGTCGAATTGTGAACTGATTATATCATAGCGAACGGTTCTTAGATGCCATCTTCCTGTCAGCTTGCGTGCGCCAGGCCACGCAAGCCGTCTGCTCAAACTGCTCAGGTTATCTTGCCGCGGATCAGGACCAGCAGGTCTCTGAGCTGGGCGGCTTCTTCGAATGCCAGCTTCTTCGCGGCATCTTTCATGTCTTTTTCGATCTTGACTGCCATGCGGGCCAGTTCCTCCGGTTTGAGTCGGTCCAGTTTGTGCTCCAGGAGCGAATCGGCCGCCTGTTCATCGAGACCTGCTTCCTCGGCAGCATCGACCACGGTGTCGACCACAGCCCGGACCGCTTTTTCGATCGAGCGGGGCGTGATGTTGTGCTCACGGTTGTAAGCTTCCTGGATGCTGCGGCGCCGGTTGGTCTCGATGATCGCCTGGTGCATCGATTCGGTGACATCATCGGCATAGAGGATGACATGGCCGTTGACATTGCGGGCCGCCCGGCCGATGATCTGGATCAGCGAGGTCGTCGATCGCAGGAAGCCCTCTTTGTCAGCATCGAGGATGGCGATCAGGGAGACCTCCGGCAGGTCGAGGCCTTCCCGCAACAGATTGATGCCGACCAGGACGTCGAACTGGCCCTGGCGCAAGTCGCGCAGGATTTTCAGGCGCTCGACGGTATCGATATCCGAGTGCAGGTATTTGACCCGCAGACCTTCGTCTTTGAAAAATCCCGTCAGGTCTTCGGCCATTTTCTTGGTCAGGGTCAGGACGAGCGTCCGTTCGCCACGGGAATTGACCGTGTGGATCTCGGCGAGCAGGTCTTCGATCTGGCCATCGACGGGACGAATGCTGATCGACGGATCGACCAGGCCGGTCGGCCGGATGATCTGCTCAACCACTGTGCTGGCGTGCTCGGCCTCATAGCGCGAGGGCGTGGCACTGACGAAGACACCCTGGCCGATTTTTCTCTCAAATTCCTCAAACCGGAGCGGACGGTTGTCAAAGGCAGACGGCAGGCGGAAACCAAAGTCAACCAGCGCCTGCTTGCGCGAACGGTCGCCGTTATACATCGCCCCGACCTGGGGGATCGTGACGTGTGACTCGTCGACCATCAGGATGAAATCATCGGGGAAAAAGTCGATCAGGGTGAAGGGGGCTTCGCCTGGTGCACGACCTGACAAATGGCGCGAGTAGTTCTCGATGCCTTTGCAAAAGCCCGTTTCGCGCAGCATTTCGATATCATAGCGGGTGCGTTGTTCCAGGCGGTACGCCTCGACCAGCTTGCCCTGGTCCCGCAGTTCCCGGAGCCGCTCTTCCAGTTCCTCCTGGATCGAAAGGACAGCTTTTTTCATTTTCAGGTCGGTGGTGGCATAATGGCTGGCCGGGAAAATCGAGGCATAGTTGCGTGTGTTCAGGACACGGCCAGTCAGGCTGTCGATTTCAACGACTTTCTCGATTTCATCACCGAAAAAGGTCACCCGGGTCATGACATTCTCGGCCGAAGCCGGAAAAATATCGAGTGTATCGCCACGGACCCGGAAGGTGCCGCGCCGGGTGTCAAAGTCGTTCCGGACGTACTGGATGTCGATCAGCTCACGGATGACCGCGTCGCGATCCTTGGCCATGCCCGGCCGCAGATTCACCATCAGGCTCTTGTAGTCCTCCGGGTCACCCAGGCCATAGATGCAGGAAACCGAGGCCACAACGATGACATCACGCCGCTCCAGGAGCGAGGCTGTCGCTGAATGGCGCAGGCGGTCGATTTCGTCGTTGATTGCAGAGTCTTTCTCGATAAAGGTGTCGGTTGCCGGAATGTAGGCCTCCGGCTGGTAATAATCGTAGTAGCTGACGAAATATTCGACGGCATTGTCGGGGAAAAACGCCTTGAATTCAGCCGTCAGCTGGCCGGCGAGGGTTTTGTTGTGGGCGATGACCAGGGTCGGGCGCTGGACGCGCTCGATCACGTTGGCCATGGTGAAGGTTTTGCCCGATCCGGTGACACCGAGCAGGGTCTGGAATCGGTCACCCCGCTCCAGGCCTGCGACGAGCTGGTCAATCGCCTGTGGCTGGTCACCGCAGGGCTTCATGTCGGGGGCAATCCTAAATGCAGGCATGAAAGGGCTCCTGTCCAGAAAATCAGCAGAAATCAGTCAATTCTGTTTCGATTATAGCACAAGCTATCCTGGCAACCGATTGCCCAGCGCTCGAAATGAGTATTATAATGAACGGTAAAATTGCAAGTGTAGTCCGTCCATTTTGCACCACACGGCGCACTCGCTGCGAAAGGGAGTTGACGAATCATGTTTCCAGCTATTTCAGTCACCCGGGCCAGCAAACTCAAGCAAAAACCTGCTGCCGATGCCCCACTCGGTTTTGGCCAGATCTTTACCGATCACATGTTCAGCATGGACTATGTGGAAGGTCAAGGCTGGATCAACCCGCGCATCGAACCATACGCCCCGATCTGCCTCGAGCCTTCTGCCATGGTCTTCCACTACGGCCAGGCGATTTTCGAAGGTCTCAAAGCTTACAAGACCTCTGACGGCTCCATCAATCTGTTCCGGCCCCAGCTGAATTTCCAACGGGTCAACATCTCGAATGCCCGCATGGTCATCCCGCCAATCGACGAAGCCTTCTGTCTCTATGCCTTGAAAGAGCTGCTCAAGATCGAACAGGACTGGATCCCGACAGCTGACGGCACCTCCCTCTATATCCGGCCGTTCATCATCGCCACCGACCCCTATCTCGGGGTCCGGCCAGCCCACACCTACCGCTTCATGATCATCCTCTCCCCGTCTGGCCGCTATTATCCCCAGGGACTGGCCCCGGTCAATATCTACGTTGAAGAAGAATATGTCCGCGCCGTCAAAGGCGGCACTGGCTATGCCAAGACTCCTGGCAATTATGCCGCCAGCCTGATCGCCCAGGCCAAAGCTTACAAAACCGGCTACGTCCAGGTCCTCTGGCTCGACGGGGTCCATCGCCGTTTCATTGAAGAAGTTGGCTCGATGAACGTCTTTTTTGTCATCGGCGGCAAGCTCGTCACCCCGGCCCTCAATGGCAGCATCCTGCCCGGCATCACCCGCCGAACGGTCCTCGAGCTGGCCAAGCGGCTTGGCATTGAATCGGAAGAACGCGAAATCGCCATCGATGAACTCATATCCCTGGTCAAATCCGGCCAGGTCAGCGAAGTCTTTGGTGCCGGAACAGCTGCTGTCATTTCACCCGTCGGCGAGTTGCGCTACAAAGACGATGTGATGACCTTTAATGATGGCAAGATCGGACCCTTGTCGCAGAAGTTCTACGACATCATCACCGGGGTCCAGTATGGCATCCAGCCCGACGAATACGGCTGGATCGAAAAGGTCTGACTAGGCTGGCCTAAAACATCCGCTCTGATTGAACCCATGCATAAAACCAAGGCCGTCACGAAACCCGTGACGGCCTTTTCTCAGCTGGCAAAGAGGACTGTACTGCCCTACATGAGGTCTTTCTTGTTGCGCTGGACCATGGCGAGCATGGCAGCGAGCTGGTCCTCGATCTCGCCGAGGCGCTTCCTGGCATAATCCATCGACCCCGAACGGATTTTCTGGGCGGCCTGGTTGGATTTTTCCAGGAGATCTGCGGCCTGGAGGCGTGCTTTCTGGGTGATTTCGTGCTCATCGATCATACGGGACATGCGAGCTTCGGCATCGCGCATGATGGTCTCGGCTTCTTTCCTCGCCTCGGCGATCAACTGGCGGTTCTGCTCGAGCAGCCATTTAGCTTGCTTGAGTTCACCAGGCAGTTCATCGCGGATCATGGTGATCAGGACGAGCATTTCCTCGCGGTCAACCATGCAATTATCGGAAAACGGAACAGACCGGGCAGAAATCACCAGGCCTTCGAGCCGTTCAAGAAGGGATTCGATATCCTGGTTCTGGGCATAGTCAGCATGGGGTGAATGGATCATATCAGAGAGTTTCCTCCACTCTGAAGACGTTAGGGTGCAGTGTCCCGGGGGTCGGTTTTCCTCAGGCGCTCCATGATGAGAGGCGCAAGGACCGGCGGGACCATGTGAGTGATATCGCCGCCGTAGGCAGCAACTTCACGCACGATCGAGGAGCTGTTGAAGGCCAGGTCGATCCGGCAGGGCAACAGGCAGGTCTCATAGGCTGGCAGGAGCAGCTTATTCGCAGCTGCCAGCTCTGCTTCAAAGCGGAAGTCGGATTCGCTCCTGAGACCGCGGACGACAGCGCGCGCTTTCTTGGCTGCGAAAAAATCAACCAGCAGGCCACTATGTGACTCGACGATGATGTTGGGAATGTCTTTCAGGACGCTCCGGGCCATTGCGACCCGCTCTTCGGTTGTGAAATGATATCGCTTGCGGCTGTTGACCATCACGGCGACAAAAAGCTGGTCGCAAAGACCAGCCGCACGACGCGCGATATCGTAATGACCATTGGTGAATGGATCAAAACTGCCTGGATAGATAAAAACAGCCATCGGTCTCCCCTGGTTGGGCTTGATACAAAACTCAGCTTGGCGCTGGGGAAGCCTGATCCGTCACGGTTTTCAGACTTGATAAAAGGATAGCATGGCCGTTCCGTACTGACAACTTCTCGTACGTTTCAATTCCGTGACAAAATCCGGAGCTTGGGATTTGGCATCATGTTCAAGGATGATGCGGCCGCCAGGGGCCAGGAGCCGGACCAAGTCCGGGGCCAGGCGTTCAAAATCGGCGATGGCCTGGCGGTAAGGCGGATCAAGAAAGATCAGGTCGAAGGTCTGGCCGCTGGCAAGAAGCTGGCGTACAGCCAAAAAGGCAGATCCATGCTGGACTCGGGTCACGTCAGACAGGCGGGTTTTTTCCAGATTGGCGGCGATGGCGGAAAGCCCTGCCCGGGCTTGTTCAACCAGGACGACTTCACGGGCACCTCGGCTGGCCGCCTCCAGCCCGATCTGGCCCGTGCCGGCATACAGGTCGAGAAAGGCACAATCCGGCAGCGATGGCGCCAGGATGGAAAACAAGGCTTCCTTGGTCTTGTCGGCAGTGGGGCGGGTATCCTGGCCTTTGGGCGCAACGAGCGGGATGCCGCCGGCGCGGCCGCTGATGATTCTGGGCAAGCGTTTATCCTCCTTGGAAATCAGAGCTGGACATGTGGCAACGCTGATCCGAAATGGCGTTCGATGGCACGGACGAGTCCCTGGTGTTCGTCACGTGCCAGGTCCGGGTCGCGCTCGAACACGGTCCGGGCTGCTTCCTGGGCTTGACTGAGCAACTCGCGGTCGCGATAGAGATTGGCCAGCCTGAGGGCAGGCAAGCCGTGCTGGCGGGTCCCGAAAAAATCACCCGGGCCGCGCAGTTCGAGGTCCTTGAGGGCGATTTCAAAGCCATCGGTCGTCTGGCACAAGGTGCGCAGGCGCTGCCGGGCCAGATCATCGTCGCTGTCGCTGATCAGGATACAGTAGGATTTGTGGGATCCGCGCCCGATCCGGCCACGCAGCTGGTGCAGCTGGGACAAACCGAAACGCTCGGCATTTTCGATGACCATCAGGGTGGCATTGGGATTGTCCACACCAACTTCGACCACGGTCGTGCTGACCAGGACTTGGATGTGACCGGCTGCAAAATCAGCCATGACGGCATCTTTGGCCGCTGGTTTGAGGCCGCCATGCAAAAGGCCGACGCTCAAGTCCGGAAAAACTTCCTGAGCCAGGCGATTGTACGTCTGGATGGCAGACTCGAGGTCGAGCGAGGCTTGTTCTTCAATCATCGGACAGACGACGTAAGCCTGCCGGCCGGTCTGGATCTGGCGGCGCACCAGGTCCTCCACCCTGCTTCGGTCGCCAGTCCTTGCCGTATAGGTGGCAATGGGTTCGCGCCCAGTGGGAAGTTGGTCGATGACTGACATGTCCAGGTCACCATAGAGGATCAGCGCCAGGGTGCGTGGGATCGGAGTGGCAGACATGACCAGGACATGCGGCGACAGGCTGCGCGCTTCTTCGGTGCGGTTGAGGCGGAAACGCTGCCTGACGCCGAAACGATGCTGTTCGTCCGTGATGGTCAGGGCCAGGTTGCAGAAGGTCACTTTGTCTTCAATCACAGCATGAGTCCCGACCAGGAGCCGGATTGTCCCATTCTCAAGGCCGGCCAGGATGCGCTTGCGCTCAGCGACAGGTGTGGCACCCGTCAAAAGGGCGATCGTTTCACCACTGGGCGCCAGCAGCCTGGCCAGCGTCTGGGCATGCTGAGACGCCAGGATGGCCGTCGGTGCCATCAGGACAGCCTGATAGCCGCAGAGGCTGGTTTCCAGCATCGCCAGGGCTGCTACCACCGTCTTGCCCGAGCCGACATCCCCCTGGACGAGGCGATTCATCGGCTGGTCGCGCCGCAAATCACGGCGAATATCGGCCAGAGCCCCTTGCTGGGCAGTGGTCAACCGGAAAGGCAGGGCCTCTTCGACGTGCTTGACCCGTTCTTCGGTCGTTGCATCTGGCAGCACCGGCAAGGCGGCCTGGCTGTTCTGGCGCGCCCGGCGCAGCAGGAAAAGTCCGGTCTGGAGCAGGAATAATTCCTCAAAGACAAGACGGGACCGGCACAGGTCAGCTTCCTCGAGACTGGATGGCTGGTGGATCCGCGACAACGCAAAATCGATCGCACACAGGTGGTAATCGCGCCGGATCCAGTCTGGCAAAGGCTCTGGCAGATGACTGATCACCTTGGGCAACAATGGCTGGATCAGGCTGCGGAGGACGCCCTGGGTCAGGCCTTCCGTCAGCGGGTAGACCGGTCGCAGCTGACCGGTGCTGTCTGGTTCAGCTGGTTCAAAGGCTGGACTCTGGATCGTGAACTGGCCTGCACTGCGCTTGACTTTGCCAAACAAACGATAGGTTTCGCCAGAGACGAGCCGGTCCGGGATCCAGGGCTGATTGAACCACACGGCCCGGATGGCACCGGTCTGATCGCGGAAAACACCGCGCAAAATGGTGAGGCGACCTTTGCGATGGGTCTGGACTTTGCCCGAAAAGACAGCGACGAAAGACTGCTCCTGTCCATCTGCCAGCTGGGCAATGGTCAGGTCAGAACTCCAGTCCTCAAAATCGCGCGGATACCAGGTGACCAAGTCATACCAGGTCGTGATGCCCAGCCGTGCGAGCATGGCGGCCCGTTTGCCGGCTACGCCATGGATGGCGGTGACCGGGGTCTCAAGCAGTCCGGCCATGGCGACACAAGGGTTTCAGGGGACAGCTGTGGCAGTCAGGACGGCGCGCGATGCAGATCTCACGGCCATGCGCGACGATGAGGTGGCCATAGGCAGTGTGTTTGTCCGGAGGCAGGACAGCGACGAGGTCCCGTTCGATTGCAGCCGGATCCGTCTGGTCCGTCAAGCCAAGCAAGCGGGAAATCCGCGCACAATGGGTATCCACAACAACGGCCTGGCGCCCAAACCAGTCGCCCAGGATCAGGTTGGCGATTTTGCGGCCCACACCGGGCAGACGGGTCAAACCCTCGCGGGTGTCTGGCATCTGGCTGTCGTGGTCACGCACCAGAGCCGCACAGGCAGCCTGGATCGCCTTGGCCTTGTTGCGGAACAGGCCACAGGAGCGGATCATGTTCTCCAATTCCGAGCGCTCCGACTCCGCGAAAGCCTGTGGGGTCGGGTAACGCTCGAACAAGGCGGGGGTGATGAGATTGACCCGGTAGTCGGTGCATTGGGCGGCCAGGATCGCACCGACCAGTAATTCATGGGCTGAGCGATAATCGAGGGTGCAAAGGGCGTCCGGGTAGCGCTGTTCCAGGGCGGCGACAATCGCCGCTGCCCGTTCTTTTTCAGTCATTGGCTTCCTTCAGGTAGACTTTGATGGCGTAAGTTTGCTTGTCGGAGCGGCGATAGATGCCCAGAGTGAGCTGGTCACCTGGCTCATGCTGGGCCAGGATGGAGGACAGGCTCTGGTGGAGGCGGACAGGCTCACCGTTCACTGCTGTAATGATATCACCTCTGCGGATATCGGCAAGATAGGCCGGGCTATCCTCGATCACATGGCTGACATACAGGCCATCCGGGAAATCATACAAATCCTGAAGTCCGGCAAAGCTTTCGTCCTTGAGCACGGCGATACCCAGCCAGGGCTGCCCTTCCGGCGCAGATTCACCCAGTAGGCGTTCGACCACATCCAGGACGGTCGGGGTTTCAATCGCATAACTGAGGCTTTCGAATGTTTCGCTCAGCTGGCTGGAATTAGCCAGTGCGACCACATCGCCGGCGAGATTGAGCAAGGGACCGCCCTGGCCGCTGGCCAGGATCGGTGCGTTGGAACGGACCATCTCGACCTTGGTGCCATCCTCGAGCAGGACGGGCTGGTGCAAGGCGGTCACGAGTCCGCTGGTCAGGCAGCCTTCACTGACCATGTCATCTGGAAAACTGAGGAAAAAGACAACCTGGCCCACCCGGAGGGTATTTTGCAGGCTGAATCTGGCCGGGACCAGTTCAGTCTGGCCAGGGTCAATGGTCAGGACGGCAATACCGGTGGTCTTGTCCAGACCTGTCAAACGGGCCTCAAACAGGCGGTTCTCGTTCTGGACCCGGACCTGGATCCGGCTGTTTTCCAGCATCTGGCCGCTACGGTCAAGGGCAATTTTCAGCAAGTCTGCTGAGGTCAGGATCTGGCCCTGGGCAGAATAGATCACACCTGATCCGCTGTCAGAAATCATAGTCGTCGAGGTATCGGACTGGGCCTCAACCTGGATGCCGACGACACTGGGGGCAACCTGGTTGTATAGTTCCTCGACCAGACGGCCCTCAGCCATGAGCGCGATCTGCTCCTTAGCCTGGTCACCGAGTATCTCGGGGGAAACCAGGGGCAGGGGTGTCGGCTCTGGGGACTGGCTTTGCGGGACGCTGGCGGTGGTGGCCAGGATGCTCGGCTTTGGGACAACCAGAACAGACTGGCTGGTCTCGGCCGTGGTTGTCTCCCGAGTCGTTTCCGTTACGGATGATTGAGATGTAGCCAAAGGGCCGGCGGTATAGAGCCATGAAGTAAGCATCGATGCCATGACTGCCGAGAATAGACCGAAGGCAGCCAGGCCCAGTGTGCGGTTTGTCAGAACTGTCACGCGATATCCTCCGTCAAAGTCCTGTCCGGGGTTGTTTAAACACATTTATTTTATAAGATAGAAATGAATGGGATATGAACATTTTACGGCGTTTTAAGATTGAAGCTGAAACGGGCACCGCCGAGGTCACTGTCTGTCACCGTGATGCGCTGGCCGTGGGCAGCCAGAATGGTCCGGCAGATGAACAGGCCCAGGCCCGAGCTTTTACTGGTCCGGCTGCGCTCTGCCGTGTAGAAACGGTCGAAGATGAACGGCCGGTCCTTTTCAGCCACACCAGGACCGCTGTCTTCGATGATCACCTCGACCTGGTGGCTGCCTTTGATGCGGCGGGTTGACAGGGCAATGACTCCCTCTGCCGGACAGAATCGGATGGCATTGGAGATGATGTTGTAAACGACGCGACTGATGGCCTCACGGTCTCCGAGCACGATCAGGCGGCCAGGTTCAGACTCATCGAAGTCACTCTGGACGCTGATAGATTTTTCATTGAGCAGGGACTCCAGCCCATAGACATCTTCCCGTATGACTGCATTGATGTTGAATGGTTGCTCATCGAGCTGGAATGTGCCGCTATCGTAGCGGCTCGCCTCGGACAAGGTCTGGACCAGGTTTTGCAGACGCAAAACCTCCTGTTTGACAATTTCCAGGTAGACAGTCGTCTTGTCCGCTGGCACAGTTCCGTCGAGCATGCCTTCGACAAAGCCGCGGATCGAGGTCAGAGGGGTGCGCAGGTCATGCGAAACGCTGGAGATAAAATCACGGCGGCTGCGCTCCTGGTGCTCCAGCTTCTCGATCATCGAATTCATCGTCTCGACCAGGACCATCAGGTCGTCCGTGACCAGAGCCCTCTGATGCGCCTGGTCCGGCGTCGCCATGCCGGGCAGGATGACCCGGGCTGACAGGTCGCCCCGGTAGACTTTGTCGGCAGTCCGGGCCAGAAGCCGGATGGGTCGCGTGATGTTGCGCGACAAGAGGACGAGAAAAAGCAAGGCCAGGAAAAAGGCCACCACCATCGAAAAGAGCAGGCTGTTGGTCATCAAGAAGCTGTTGAAGCTTTCGGTCACAACAGGGCGGTGGAGCTGGATTTCGCCGATATAGGCGCCCGTAGGCGAAGGAATCGGCACGATGGTGCTGATCCAGCGCTGGCCGGTGCTGCGGAAAAGGCCGCGGAAATCGCCAATCGTGGCCAGTCCGGACTTGCCCAGGACGGAGCCGCCGCGGTAGGCCGATGGTACGATCCAGTCACCGTCTGCAGACTCGAACTGGGTGGAAATGGTCGCCGGGACACTGGTGGTGTAGGCGAGCGTGCCATTGCTGTTGATCACCCAGACCAGAGCACCGGTTGAACGGGCGGTGAAATTGAGATAGCTGATGACCGTCGAACTATTGATCTTGCCCTGGCTGGCGTGGAAGGATGGTC
Organism: Mageeibacillus sp. UBA5734; assembly: GCA_002419365.1. Lineage (GTDB taxonomy): Bacteria > Bacillota > Clostridia > Saccharofermentanales > UBA5734 > UBA5734. Next base: position 11,680 of record DIGA01000109.1, read on the forward strand.
CGGCCATTTCCGCAATCGCCCGGGCACTGGCCAGGAGCTGGCTCGACTGCTGGCGGGCGCTGGCCGTCGTGACGATGCCATAATACACGACGCCCATCAGGGAGAAGACAATCAAAATGGCCATCGCCAGCTGGAGGATGGTCCGGCCATAGAGGGAGTTCATCAGGCGGCGCGGCCAAAGCATGCTTGCCCTAACCCCCGGTTTCAGAAAGCTTCAAATTTGTAGCCGACGCCCCAGACCGTCTTGATCTGCCAGTTCGGATGCTCACCTGTTTCCTCGAGCTTCTCGCGGATCCGCTTGATGTGGACATCGACGGTGCGGGATTCGCCAAAATAATCGAACCCCCAGATGTTTTCCAGCAGCTGCTCACGGGTAAACACCCGGTTGGGGTGGGAAGCCAGGAAAAACAGCAGCTCCAGTTCCTTGGGCGGCATTTCGATGTTCTGGCCGCCTGCGGTCACACTGTAGCGGGATTTGTCGATCCGGATGCCCGGATACTCGACCCATTCCATGGAGGTATGGTTCTGGCTGGACTTTTGCGGATCTTGTGGGGCCTCGACCCGGCGCAGGACCGCCTTGACCCGGGCGAGGAGCTCTTTCGGTTCAAACGGTTTCTGGACATAATCGTCTGCTCCGAGTTCGAGGCCGACGACTTTGTCGAGGGTGTCGCCGCGAGCGGTGAGCATGATCACTGGAACGCTGGAGGTCCGGCGAATTTCGCGCAGCACATCGTAGCCGTCCTTGCCCGGCAGCATCAGGTCGAGGATGACGATATCCGGCGCAGCCTGGGGGAAAATCTCCACCGCATGGTTGCCATCATAACAGGTGACAACCTCAAAGCCGTCTTTGTCGAAATACAGGCGCAACAGTTCACTGATATGGGGATCGTCGTCGACGATGAATGCTTTTTTCAAAAAGATGTCCTCCACTGCTAAAGCTGTCAGGGTTTGCGCATCATCTGGTTGAGCTCATCCAGGAATGAATTGACGTCCTTGAATTGCCGGTAAACCGAAGCAAACCGGACATAGGCGACTTCGTCGATCTTCTTGAGACCGTCCATGACCATCTCGCCGATTTCATGCGAGGTCACTTCCCGTTTCAGGGCGTTCTGGTTCGACGTCTCAATGTTGTTGACCAGCGTTTCGATCTGGCTGGTCGAGACCGGACGTTTCTCGCAGCTCTTCAAGATACCCGAAATCAGTTTGTCACGGTCGAATGGTTCACGGGTTCCGTCTTTTTTGATCACCAGGAGCGGCAGTGTCTCGATTTTCTCGTAGGTCGTGAAACGGCCGCCACAGGCGATGCACTCGCGCCGGCGGCGAATGGCGGAGCCTTCATCGGATGGCCGGGAATCGATCACGCGATCTTCGCCGTGCGAGCAAAATGGGCAGCGCATGTCCTGTGGGCTCCTTGCTCAGTCGTTGAAGCGGGAATCATTGTCCTGCAAAAACCAGGGCAGCTTGCGTGCTGGCTTTTGCTTGTCGCGGCTCTGCCGGGACGGTGGCTCGGGCTCAACGGGCCGGGTCGGTGACTCCTGGTGGTTGCTGGCCAGATCGGTATAGGAGGATTTGCCATAACTGGAAGGCCCTCCAAACAGGCTGTCATAACGCGGGATTTCCTGCGTGTCGCTGGAATCGGCAGGAGAAGGTACAGCAGCTGGCATAACCGGAGCAGTTGGCTGCGGGGCAGGCTCAGCTGCAGGGGTTGCCTGGATCGAAGGTTCTGCTGCCCCGACGGAATGGAATCCGCCAAAACTGCTGCTGGCGTCTGCTGGCGTCGGCTGAGTCTGGGGTTTCTCGATATCGCGGAAAATATCCGGGACAAAATAAGAGGTGTCACTGGCTGGGGTTGCTGGACGTTCGAACGGCTGTGGTTGCGCAACTGGTGCCGGCTGGCTGGCCTGGGCTGCTGCCTGGACGGGTTTGGGGACAAAAGCAGCCGGATCACGGTCAAAGCCACTGGCAATGACGGTGATCATGATCTCATCCTGCATGGCGTCGTCATGGGTGGCACCAAAAATGATATCGGCATCGGGGGATACGGCATCGCGCACAATCGAGGCGGCTTCGTCGACCTCGCGGATCTTCATGTCGCGGCCACCGGTAAAGTTCATGATCACGCCGCGCGCCCCATCGATGGTGGTGTCTAAAAGCGGACTGTTGATCGCCTGGCGGATCGCAGCGGCGGCACGGCCTTCGCCAGAAGCGCGGCCAATGCCCATGTGGCAGACACCAGCCTGGGTCATGATGCGGCGGACGTCGGCCAGGTCAAGGTTGATCAGGCCGGGAACGGCAACCAGGTCGGAGATGCCGGACACACCATAGCGCAGAATCTGGTCGGCCAGGATGAACGCCTCGTCGAGGGATGTGTTTTCGTCGGCAATCTCAAGCAATTTGTCATTGGGGACGACAATCAGGGAATCGACGAATTTTTCGAGTTCACGGATGCCACGCTCGGCGTTCTGCATCCGGCGCGAGCCTTCGAAGCGGAACGGACGGGTGACGACACCGACGGTCAGGATGTTGAGCTCCTTGGCGATCTGGGCAATGACCGGTGCGCCACCCGTGCCTGTGCCTCCGCCCATGCCAGCCGTGATGAACAGCATGTCGGTGCCCTTGATCAATTCGCTGATCTCATCGGCGGACTCGACCGCGGCCTTGGCGCCGATCTCCGGATTGGCGCCTGCGCCCTGGCCACGGGTGATTTTCTCCCCGATCTGGACCCGGTTCGACGCCTTGGACCGCTGCAGGACCTGGTTGTCTGTATTGACAGCGATGAACTCGATCCCCTGGACGGAGCTCTCGATCATGCGATCGACCGCATTGCAACCGCCGCCGCCGATGCCGATGACCTTGATGGTCGCGATATGGTCATTTTCCATGCTGATGCTCAGTTTATAGTCAGCCAATTGAATACCCCTCTCTGTTTTAAAAAAGTGGATCACCGGATCCCGGTCAAACCCCGGTTATCACGCCGGAGAAAAATGTCAATCTCTACAATCAGCCATGTGTGGCAACAAGTTGTGCTTTTTGTTACGATTCTACACTAATTATTGCAGGTAAACAACAATATTTGGTGTCTGTCTTTCAGTCTGGTTACAAGATCTAGCGCCTGTAGCCAGTTCCTTCAAACCGGATCCTTGGTTTGCAGGGGTCGTCTTTTCTGCTCCAGTCGCTCGATCAGCAAGCGACGGATCGTGGACGAATTCAGGAAGATCCGGTTACCAAACGCAAAAACAGCAGCCAGGGACAATTGCAAGTCGAGCTGGTCACCCAGCGCAGCCAGCAAGACCGCAATCGCACTGTTGCCCAGGAAACCTGTGACGAACAGCTTGGTGTTGAACGTATTCCTGAGATTGGCAACCAGGGCGCCGACAACGGAATCTATGGCCGCCAGGATCCCTACGGCCACATAGGAAGAATAGGCACTCGGGATGTCGATATCAAGCAATAATCCGACCAGAAGGCCAACGATCAGTCCGATCAAGGGAAACATGGGAACCTCCTAAGCATCAGGGATGAAAATCCGGCGCGATCCTGTCAGGTCGAGGACACCTTTGCCCCGGTTGTCGAGGGCACCCTGGTCCATCGCAAACCGCAGCCACAGCATGTCATCGAGCTGGTCCATGCTGGTTTCAGCAGCCACTGTCAATTCATCCCCGGTTGCCGGCAAGACCAGGGTTAAAAACAACCGGCCATTGGACAGGGGCCGAATCTGGCGGACCTGGGACAACAGCTTTTGTGGTGTGCGGGTGTCTTTGTCCGCGTCAATTATAGCACCGAGCAAACTGACTGCGCTATTCATGCTGTCTGGCACCTGGACGGTCAGTGGCTGGCCCAGGTTCAGCGACCGGACCGACACGCCTTCGATCACAGGGATGCCGGGTGGAGGATCAGGCAAGATGAGCAAGGCATAGCCTTCCTTGTCCAGGAGGACACAACCATCCGGGATCGAAACATAGGCGACCTCGATCCGTTCCTCGATCTCAATCCGCATTTGTGCCGGGAAATCCAGAGACGCTCGCACGGTCCGGATGTAGGGGAATACCTGGGCCAGCCTGGCTTCTGTCTGCCCATAGCGCAAGCCCAGCCATTGGTCCAGGCCCGGGCCGAGCCCCTGGAACAGATGGTCACCCGGCTTTTGGAGCACGGCTGCCTCGATGGCTGCCGTCGTCATGGCCCGGGTTGGTGTGATCTCAAAGGTCTGGAGCCGGAAAACCGGCAGGTAGAAAACCAGCAGACCGAGTACAAACAAAGCCAGGACACCGGTCAATCGCCGGGTGAGCATGCTCACTGGCCGGTTCTGGCTGGTCCCAGGCATCGGTCTGGCGGATGCCATGAACCGCGACTTCCAGTTGGGTTTACGTCCGGATGGTCGCATAGAGGCTGTTGCAAATTTTGGCTGCGGCATCCGGCATGGCCAGCAGCTGGGCCTGTTTGCCCATCCGGGCCAGGAGGTCCGGCTGGCCAAAGAGGGTTTCCAGCTGGCTAGAGAGCCAAGCGGCATTCAGATCTGAATTGGCGACACGGATCGCTGCGCCCGACTGTTCCAGCACACTGGCATTGGCGGTCTGATGATCACCCGCAGCAAATGGATAGGGCACCAGGATCGAGGGTTTGCCCAGTGCTGCCAGCTCGGCACAGGTCATTGCCCCTGCCCGGCCCAGCACCAGGTCGGCGCTTGCCAGGTATTGGGGCATTTCATGCAGATAATCATAGACCTTCAACCAGGGAAGTCCGGCCGCTGCTGCGCTGACTGCATCATAATGCTTCTGGCCACAGGCAAGATGGACTTCCACCGACTGGGCCTGGAGGAGTTTCTGGAAAACGGGCTCGTCCTTGAGGCCAAGGATGGTCTCATTGATCCGCTGGGCCCCCAGGCTTCCGCCCGTGGCTAGCAGGATGCGCGTGTTGCTTGTCCAGCCCAGGTACGCTCGCGCCGCAGTCTGGTCGAGCTGGAAAAAGAGCGGCCGGACCGGGTTGCCAGTCAGGACGATGGGAGCCTTGGTCCTGAAATAGCGTTCTGCCCCGGGCATGCTGATGCAGACCACCGAGCTGCGATGGGCCAGCAAGCGGTTGGATCGGCCAGGATAGGCATTTTGCTCATGGAGGAGTACCGGGATGTCCAGGCTGGCTGCCGCTGCGACCAGCGGGCTGCAGACATAGCCGCCCGTTCCGACAACAACATCTGGGCGAAAGTCCTTGAGCAGGCGGCGCGACTGGGCCCGGCCGGCAAAAAAATCAGCAATGGCGGCAAAAAAGGCCTTGTTGATCCGGTTGGGCAAGCCCCGGGCCCGGATCGGGGCGAATTCATAGCCTGCCTTCGGAACCAGCTGGCTTTCCAGGCCGAGCGCAGTGCCGACAAAGCGGATCTTGGCGTCAGGATGATCGGTCCGGATCTGGTCAGCAATCGCCAGGGCCGGGTTGATATGGCCACTGGTTCCACCGCCAGCGATGACCACTTTCAATGGATTCATCACGATTCTCCTCTGGCGATTTTATTGATTTCGCCCATCAAATGACGCTGGCGTCCCGTCAACATCTGGCCGGTGCGCGACACCCCCAGGATGAAACCGATCGCCAGCATGAAAAAGAGATTCGAGGTCCCACCATAACTGAAAAACGGCAGCGAGATGCCAGTGGCCGGCAAGGAACGGGTGGCCACGCCGATGTTGAGCAGGGCCTGGGTCGTGATCAGGACCGTGTAGCCGGCAGCCAGGATCGCGGCATGGGGATTGATCGCCCTCCAGGCGATCCGGGTGCCGATCAAATGGAACAGCAGGAACAGCACAATCACACTGACCGTGCCGATGAAGCCCAGCTCTTCGCCGATGATGGCGAAAATGTAGTCATTGTGGGCCTCCGGCAGGTAGTTGTATTTCTGGCGGCCATTACCCAGGCCAACACCGGTCAGGCCGCCTGAACCGATGGCGATCAAGGACTGGTTGACCTGGTATGAGTCGTCCGAGCTGGCTTCTTCTGGATTGCGAAAGGTCTCGATCCGCTTGAAGGCATGGCTGAAATTGGACTCGAGGGCTTCCTGGATGGTCTGGTCCTTGAGTGTCGCGGCAAAAGCGCCTACAGCCAGGGCGCCCACCAGCAAAAGGATCAGGGTCAGCTGGAGCATGCCGCTGAACCAGGAACGAAGCGGCAGGCCAGCAGCGAGGAACGATGCCAGTATGACCACGCTGAGGATGACAAAGCCGGAGACATGCGGTTGCCAGATGATAAGGCCCAGCCAGACCACCATCATCAGTCCGGGAATCAGGATGTCGCGCCAGCCATCACCCAGAAAGCGACGCAAGGGTGAACGGTAGCGGATTTCCCCACGCTGGCGCCGGGCGCGCAAACGGGAAAAATAGCCAGCCAGACAGATCACAGCTGCAAGCTTGGCAAATTCCGAGGGCTGGATGCTCAAAGGACCAATCAGGATCCAGCGCTTGGCGCCGTTGACAATCGAACCGAAAAATTTGACATAGACCAAGAGACCGGTCGTCAGCAGATAGGTCGCGAAGGTGATGATCGGCCGGTCAAAAAAGGAAACCGGAATCAGGACTGCCATGATCAGGGCCAAGATCAGGCCGATCAGAGTGATGGAACCCTGCTTGATGATGTAATACATGGAATTGCCGGCATTGGCATTGAAACTGTCGCTCATGCTGGCAGAGAACAGCATGACCAGGCCAAAGCAGACCATGACGAAGGTCACGACCAGCAAGCCACCGTGAATGCGCAGGGTCGGTCGCACTTGAAGATACGGCACCTCCCGGTCGCGGCCGGTACTGGTTGCCGGGCCACCCTGGTAAGTCTGGATGGAACGCGTCTGCATAACCGCCTCCCTTCTGGTCAGGCCAGTGCCAGAAGCAGCAGGCCAAGGACGCTGCCCAAAAGTGTCACAACTGAGAAAACCAGGACCACTTTGTTTTCTTTCCAGCCACCCAGTTCAAAATGATGATGGATTGGCGACATACGGAAGATCCGTTTGCCGCCGGTACGTTTGAAATAGGCAACCTGGATCACGACAGAAAGGGATTCGGCCACATAAATGAAGCCGATGAACAGCAAGATCCAGGGAGCGCCGTAGAAAAGGGCAATCGCAGCCACGCCTGCCCCGAGGGCCTGGGAACCGGTATCGCCCATGAACACTTTGGCCGGGTGATGATTGAAGACCAGAAAACCGAGGCAGCCGGCTGCCAGCATCAGGCTGACGGCCAGCGCAGGTCCAGTCAGGGCAGTCTCCAGGCCGAGACCCTTCAGGAGCAGCCCGGCAGCTGCCAGCGCCAGGCCAGCAAGCACCGTGACCGAACTGGCCAGGCCATCGACACCATCGGTCAGGTTGACGGAATTAGCGATGAAAAACAAATAGATGACGACGAACACCCCATAGGGGAGTTTCCACCAGCCCAGGATCGGCAGCGAGCCCAGACCAGGTACGATCAGGAACGGTTCGACCGGCAGGGCCAGCAAATACCAGAGCGCAAAGCCAATCGAAAAAGCCAGCAGCAGGACGGTTTTCTGGCGGACACTCAGGCCTTTCTTGCTGATCCGGACCTTGATGTAATCATCGAGAAATCCCGCGAAGCCAAAAGCGAGGATGAGCAAGAGCATCGCCAGGACCGCGCTGGAAAAGCCAAAGAGCAATTGGACAACTACCGTCACAAGGACCAGCGGGACCAGGAAAAAGAACCCGCCGAAGGTCGGTGTGCCGCTTTTGACATAATGGGTTTTCGGGCCGTCGTCCCGGACGGTCTGGCCGACACTGAGCCGGCCGAGCAGAGGCAGGCCAATCAGACCGGCAAGCACGGTCAGCATGAGGCATGCTGCAAAGATCCCCAGGGATCCCATGAAAGTCCACACCTGGTTCATGATCGAAAACCTCCCTGTCTATTGTCCGTGTCATGGCCCACTTCTGTACTCGATTCTGACCGGGACCAGAAGTCCAGAACGGCCTCGGTCACCCGTTCCATGGCAAAACCGCGTGATCCTTTGACCAGCAGGAGGTCATCCGGCTGTAAGGTTGACAGTAGGTGCTGGACCAAAGCCGGCTGTTCGGAAAAAACGGCGCAGGAACCTTGCTGTGTGACAGAATCAAATCCTGCTTTCACATCTGCTGCATATGGACCCAATGCCAGAACGACGGCAAAACCATGTCGGGCAGCCGCCTCACCCACGGTAAAATGGCCCCTGGCAGCATAAGTTCCCAGTTCCAGCATGCCGCCCAGGGCGGCAACCAGCCGTCTCCCTTCGGAGATGGCCTGCAACGTGGCGAGCGCGGCCAGCATCGATTCCGGACTGGCATTGTATGAATCATCCATGACCAGGATCGGTCCTGCTGTCAGCAGGCGCTGCCGGTTGCCCGTGTTTTCGAACTGGGCTGCACCCGCTGCTGCAGTCGCAAGATCCATTCCCAGGCCAGCTGCGACAGCCAGCCCGAACAGGCTGTTGCTGACCATGTGGCGGCCCGGCACTGGCAACTGGACTGGCAAGCAGGATGCATCTGGACGTTCCGGCCAAGTCTTGAGAACATAGGTCGACTGTTGTCCAGTCAAGTCGAGCTGGTCAGCCCAGAACAGTGTCATGCCATCAAGATCAGGCAGGTTGCCAGGGTGTTCTGTCGACACCAGACTGACCTGGTAGAGGTGGCAGATATCCCGGGCAAATGCTTTCAGGTACGGGTCATCTGCATTCAAGACAACCCGGGCGCCAGGCGCCAGACCTGCGATGATTTCGGCCTTGGCCTGGAAAATCGCTTCCTGGCTGCCGAGGCGCTCGATGTGGGCCACGCCGATGTTGGTGATCAGAGCAATGTCTGGCTGGGCGATCTTGCTGAGCAATTCGATTTCACCACGTCCGCGCATGCCCATTTCCAGGACAATCGCCTGGTCTTGCGGCGTTGCTGCCAGCAATGTTTTCGGCAGGCCAATTTCATTGTTGTTGTTGGCCTGGGTCTGGCAGACCTGGAGCGTCGGTTTCAGGCAGGCGGCAACCATCCCGCGGGTCGATGTCTTGCCCACACTGCCTGTGATCGCAATGACAGGTGCCGGAAGGGTCCGGCGATAGCCAGCTGCCAAGTCCTGCAAAGCGGCCAGGGTGTCCTGAACCACGACAATCGCCGGGGTCATCCCCAGGCCATGCAGGCAGTCCGATGCTGCAGCGGTTTCGTCGACTACCAGTCCGGTAGCACCTGACGCAACGGCCTGGGCCAAAAACTCATGGCCATCAAATTTTGCGCCGCGCAAGGCCAGGAACAGATCGCCTTGGCCGACTGTCCGGGTATCGGTTGAGACATCCTGGAAAACCAGATCCCTGCCGTCCAGGCCTGTCTGCTCCTTCGCGCTGCCAGGGGCCTTATGCAGGTATCCCTTTGTAAAAGCCAGGACTTGGTTCAAGGTCAGTCGGGCCATGGATCAGCCCCCCGTGCCGAATCTGGCAGCCAATAGCTCAGCGGCCGTTTCGGCGTCATCGAAGTGAATCGTACGATCTTTGAAAATCTGGTAATTTTCGTGGCCCTTTCCGGCCAGGATCACCAGGTCACCTGGTCCGGCCACTTCGATCGCCCGGTCGATCGCTGCGCGGCGATCCGGTACGATTTCATAATGGCCACCGGTCGGTGCAATACCGGTCACAATGTCGGCAATGATCGCCATTGGATCTTCCGTGCGGGGATTGTCCGAGGTGATGATGGTCAGGTCAGACAGCCGTCCGGCCACCTCGCCCATCTCGAAGCGGCGGCTGCGCGCCCGGTCGCCGCCATTGCCAAACAGGACGATCATCCGGCCTGTGACGTACTCGCGCAAGGTCAGGAGCAGGCTTTCGAGGCTGGCGGCATTGTGGGCGTAATCGACCACCAGCTGGAAGTCGCGTCCGGTCGGTACGGGCTGGACGCGGCCCGGCACAGCGATGGCCGACAAGCCTTGCTGGACAGCCGCGAGACTGACCCCGCAGCTGGCGGCACTTGCGATGGCTGCCAGGGCGTTGTAGATGTTGAAACGGCCGGGCATGCCGACAAATACGGATCCGGAAAACCAGGGCGAAACCAGGTCAAACCGAGTCCCGGACCGGTCATTTTCCGTTGTTTTCTGGAGGTTTTCGGCCCGGACATCAGCTTCAGGTGATAAACCATAGGTCAGGACCGGGACCCGGGCTGTATCGGCGGCCGCCCGGACCTGGTCGAAAATATCCAGGTCACGGTTGATGATGGCCTGATGACAACGACGCATCAGGATCAGCTTGGCCTCGAGATACTCCTCCATGCTGGCGTGTTCATGCGGTCCGATATGGTCATGGTAGAGATTGGTGAAAACACCGACGTGATAGTCACAGCCGTAGACCCGGTCCAGCATCAGGCCCTGGGAGGAGACTTCCATGACGCAGCTGTCGAGACCGGCCGTGACCATGTCGTCGAGCAGTGCCTGCAGATCATAGGACTCCGGAGTGGTTCGCGACGCATAGGTCACCTGGTCACCAATGATGTTGGCCACGGTTCCGATGAGCCCCGTCTTGCGGCCGGCGGCCTGGAGGATGGCGCGAGTCATGTAGGTGGTCGTGGTTTTGCCTTTGGTTCCGGTGATGCCGATCATCTCCATTTTGCCAGAGGGATGCTCAAAAAAGCGGTCTGAAACATGAGCCAAGCCGAGGCGGGTGTTCTCGGTCTGGACCCAGGCGACCGGACAGTCCGGAGCCAGCAGCTCAGCTGTGGGCCGTTCCACCAGCAAGGCCGATACACCCTGGCTGATCGCCTGGCTGATGTACTGGTGGCCATCGGTGACAAATCCGGTGATACAGACAAAAAGCGATCCGCGGATCGCTTTGCGGGAATCATAGGCAATCTGGCTGATTTCGACAGACAAGTCTCCACCCTGTTTTTGCACAGGCAGACCCTGGACAAGCATTTGCAGGTTCATGGTGTCATTCTCCTTCTTTCTGGCCAGTCCGGTCGTATCAATGGACTGCCAGTCTGGAATCCCATTTTAGGGGTTTGCCGTCCCTGATTCAACCGTGTCGGAGTCAACAGCAATTTCTTCGGCAGCCTCGAACCAGATCCGGACAATGCTGCCGCGCAGGAGCTTGCCTTCGTCATTGGTCGTGATCGCATCTGCAGTACTGCCGGCGGACCTTGTTTCATCAGATGCAGCTGTCTCGCCCGCACTTGTTTCATCCGTTTCCGGCACTGGTGTCGTGATGGCGACCGGGGTTTTTGCACCATGGGTCGGAGCTGGATCCTGCTGCACGGCCAAGCCCAGGCCGTCGCCTTCGATCCGGATGTTTAGTCCATTGGCTGCTGCCGCACTGATGGCTTCACTGACTGTCTTTTTCGAGAAATCTGGAACAACCACCCAGTCTTCATGTGGCCCTGGATCTGGATAGACGACCACCATGCCGCGCGAATGCAGCTTGGCTTGCGGAGCGGGGGACTGCGAACGGATGAGGGATTGTTCACCCATGCCGGATTCTGCCGCCTCGAGGTTGAGGCCCACGGTGCCGAGCTCTTTCCGGGCCTGGGCCAGTGTCATACCCGTAAGGTCCGGGACATCACGCAGCCTGGTCAGGCGCGAGACGTCCTGTTCACTGTAGTTCCTGGCTTCACCCAGGTACTCCAGGGTCTGTGAGACGATTTCACCCAGAGCCTTGGCGGCAACAGTCGAGGTCAGCTTGTCGTCAGCAGGTTTATCCAGCACAATCAAGGCCACGATCTGGGGGCTGTCGATCGGGGCAATGCCGGCAAATGACAGGGTGTGCTTGCCTTGTTCATCAGTGGATGTACTCGTCTTGCCCCCGATCAGATACCCCTCGACATACGCTTTCGAACCGGTTCCATAAAGGACGACGCCCTTGAGCAGTTCCCTCAGACGGGTGGAGGTCTGTTCCGAGATCACCTTGCGGATCGTCTCCGGTGCATATTCTCGCACCACTGCACCGGTGCTGTCCGTGATCGAAGCCACCAGGCGCGGCCGGAGCAGGTTGCCGCCATTGGCAATAGCGTTGTAGGCATTGACCAGCTGGATTGGCGTCACGGTTGCCGACTCGCCGTAGGACAACGTTGCCATGTCCAGTTCAGTCGGATCCGTATGGATCAGTCCGGTAGCCTCTGCCGGCAAGTCAATCCCGCTCACATCGCGGAAGCCGAAGGCCCGGATATACTGGTAAAAGCGCGTGACACCGAGTTTCTGGGCCATCTGGGCGAAGACCGGGTTGCAGGAATGCCAGAAGCCCTCCTGCAGGGTCTCCATTCCGTGGCCGACAATGGTGTAGCAGTGGATCTCCTGGCCGAGGACATACATCGGACTGTCATTATAGATGTCTGATTCTCGGGTCACATTTTCGTCAAACGCCATGGCCGTGGTGAGCGTTTTGAAAGTCGACCCTGGCTCGTAGGCGTCCGAGATGGCACGGTTGCGCCAGACGAAACTGGACAGGTAATTGATGTTCTCCTGGCTCGAGCCATCCCAGGTCGCGTCCTCCCGTGTCACAGGGCGGGCTGTCGGATCCGAACTGGAAAAGTACGGATAGGAGGCCATGGCCAGGACACCACCGGTGTAGGGGTCCATGACGATGGCGGACCCACCGTTGGTGATGTCATTGCTCAGGATGGCTTCCGCCAGGATCTCCTGCACGATTCGCTGGACGTTGATGTCCAGGCTCAGGTTCAGATTGAGCCCATCTTTGGCGCGCAAACTGGTCGGCACGGAAAAAGGCAGTTCGCCTTTGTTTTTGTAATTATCGGTCTCGACATAGGTGTAGCCAGGCGACCCGGTCAGGATGTCGTTATACTGCATCTCCAGGCCAAGCTGTCCGACCAGGTTGCCCAGGTCATAACGGGTGTATCCCAGCACTTGACTGGCCAGATCGCCATTGGTGTAATAGCGCCGCGGTTCCGAATCGATGGCAAATCCACCGATATCGTGCTCGCCCAGATAGGTCATCAGGGCTTCAGCCGGTTCACGGGCCACGTCTTTTTTCAGCTGGACATAAGCACTGTCCTTTTTCTCAAACGCAGCCAGCACCTGATCCTCAGGCAATTCCAGGATCCGGGCAATTTCGGTGCCAATTGCATCACGTGACAGATTCTCGCTGATCGAACGAACATCCTTGGGCGTGATGCCAATCTGGTAGACATAAGTCGTCCCAGCCAGCTCGATGCCATTGCGATCGTAGATCATGCCGCGATCGGGCATTTCCGCGACTTTCTTGTAGTGCTGGCCGGCCGCTTTTTCGGCATTGACGGCATAGTTGACAATCTGGATCTGGTAGAGCTGGTAGGTCAGGTAGCTGGCAAACCCCAGAAGGAGCAGACTGAACAAAACCAGCCCGAAACGGCTGGGTTTGCGAAAGCGTGAGCGATCTTTGACTGTGGGGCGGGCCTGGCTCATGAATCCTGGCCTGGCAGTTCAAGCGTCTTGAAGAATCCTTCGATCTCATTGAAAACGGCTGCCAGCTGGGCTTCTTCGGTGACGCTGGAATGACCTGTGCGGGCATAGACAACGCGGTCAGAATCGGGAATGTCAACGGTGACAACTTGCATGCGAGCCGGGACCTGAAGGCCGAGTCGGTCAATCGCCAGGCGGCGGATCCGCTCGAGATCTGTCTGGCGAGCCAGGGATTCACTGATTTGTCCAGAGGACTGTTCCGTTTTCTCGATCTGGCGCTCCATCTTGAGATTGGCAAAATTCAGTTCCAGAATGCGGGCCTGGCGATAGAGGATACCGCCAAAAATCGAGGCCATCAGGATGACCATGCTGATCAGGGCCAGGAGGCTTTTCATCCGGCGCACAGCCAGTTCACGGCGGACCTGGCGAGCTTTTTCCTGCAGATGCGGCCGGCTGGTCAAAGCTTCTTCGAGCAGGATCCTGCGAGCCATGCTCGGCGCAGGTGACGCCCAGTCCAGCGCTTTTTCTGTCCCAGTCTGTTCAAGTTCATATGCCAGATTGCCTGAAGTGCGCATGCGCTCGATCCTCCTCTTTCTAGAGTGGTGTCATTTTTTCTGGAGTCGTTTATGCGTCAATCCGTTTTTCAAAGACGCGGAGCTTGGCACTGCGTGCGCGCGGATTCTCTTTCATCTCGAGCTCGTCAGCGCACACCGGTTTGCGGGTGATCACACGACCCAGCGATTGTTTGCCGCAGACACACACCGGGAATTCACGCGGACAGGTGCAGGGGGATTCCCACGTCCGGAAGGCATCCTTGACCAGTCGGTCCTCCAGCGAATGGAATGTGATGATCGCTGCCCGGCCACCGGGAGCCAGAACTGCAGGAATGGCCTGGAGCAAGTCCTCCAGGGCTGTCAGTTCGCCATTGACCGCAATCCGGATCGCCTGGAAGGTCCGTTTGGCTGGATGCTGGGCTTCGCGCAGTGCCTGGGCCGGCATGGCCCGGCGAATGACGGCAGCCAGCTCGGTCGTGGTCGTGATCGGGTGATCCTGGCGGCTACGGATGATCTGCTGGCTGATCCGGCGGGCATAGCGTTCTTCACCGTAATCCTGGATGATCCGGACCAGCTCTTGTTCACTGGCCGTATTGACCAGATCGGCAGCAGTTGGGCCGCTGGTCTGGTTCATACGCATATCCAGGGGACCTTCCTGCATATAGGAAAAGCCGCGCTCAGCCTGGTCCAGCTGCCACGATGACACACCCAGGTCGGCCAGGATGCCGTTGGCTGGCGGGATCGCATGATCCTCGACAGCCTGGGCAATGCTGCCAAAGTCGGTATGCACCAGATGGTAGGTCCCTTCACTTCTGACCTGTGCCAGACGCTCGCCAGCAGCAGCCAGAGCATCGGTGTCTTTGTCAAAGCCATACAAATGGCCTTTCGGTCCGAGGCGTTCCAGGATCGCCGAAGAATGTCCGCCGCCGCCCAGCGTGCAATCGATGTAGCAGCCATCGGGGACGATGGCCAGCTGCTCAAGAGTCTGCCGGAACAGGACCGGCAGATGGGAAAACTCAAAGACCGCGGACATCGAAACGGGTGAGGTCCATCTGGGCGAGCGACCCCTGCTCTTCTTTCTGTTGATCGTAGAAAGCCTTGGCACAGATCTCGAGCTTGTCAAACATATCGATGAAGCAAATCTCATCGCCCGGTTTGACCCCGATCTGGGCCCACAATTCATCACTGACGGAAATACGGCCCTGGCCATCCAGGTCACAGGGCATGGCCTCACCAATGATCAGGCGCTTTAAACGCCGGACAGCTGGATCCGTGCCGGAGAGCTGGGCAATCTGTTCCCGGATCTGGCGGAAATTCTCAGGCGTATAGGCGGACAAGTACCCCTCGTCCAGGCTCAGCGTCACAACCAAAGATGCCCCGATGCTGTCACGCAGCCGGGCCGGTACAAACACGCGGCCTTTTGCATCTATGGTGTGCGTAAATCGCGCCATCCGAGCCTCCGATCCAGGATTGCATCCCGCCAAAAGGCAGGATGACCAGTTGGGTCGGGGTGAAACGCACCACAATCATCCACAGTTATGGAAAATTACACTACTTTTCACCACTTAGTTGAAATTCTACTCGTAAAGCATGACGTTTTCAACTTCTGTAACAAATCATGGCGGAAATGTAAACGATCTGTAACAAAGGGAGCCGGGCGCATGGGTGCGGCCGGATGGCTGGGAACAGGATCGGGGCGCGGCGGGTGAGCGGAACCGGACGCGGCCGGATGGCCGGGGACGGGGGCGCGGGGGGATATGGAAAATTCCACTTTCGGCGTCAGACTTGATGGCAGGTCTGACAACTGATCGGAATTTTCCATCGTTCGTACCACCCTTGGCTGCAGGTCTGGCCACTCGTTCGGAATATTCCATTTTTAAGGTCGGTCCACTAAAGCGGAACTAATCAAATGGGTCTCGAAGCCCCTGCAGCAGAGTCTTTTCCAGATCATGCCTAGAGTCGAGTAGGCCCGGGGAGCTT
>DIGA01000070.1 GCA_002419365.1 Mageeibacillus sp. UBA5734
GCCATGCGATGGATCGATAAGATATACAAAGCTATGCCTGATCTTTTCTACCACTGGACAATTGGCTACGGCTGGCGATGAGATAACAAGAGCCGTATGACGGGAGACTGTCACGTACGGTTCCGTGAGAGGCTCGGGGGGAAGCTCCCCGGGCCTACTCGACTCCGAATGGCTCTTGTGAAGCCTACAGCCGCAGCTGGTTGACGCCTTGTCGAAAATGTTCCGAATGAGTGCTCCGACATAGCAAAGGAAATTTCCGCCGCTATGTCGGAGCACTAAAGTGGAAGATCTTTGCTTGATCTGGAGAAGCCTCTGCTGCAGGTTTTTCGAGACCCATTTGATTGTTGCCGTTTTGGTGGGCCGACCCCAAACGCGGAATATTCCATCCAAGGTGCCAGACCTACTGCCACCCCTGGCCCTAATCAGTGAAATTTCTACTCCGGGGACCATCCCTGTCGCGACCCCTGGCCCCGGATCGTTCAATTTCCGCCCGCAGGGCCATCGCTTATTGGGCTCCCCGGTTGACCAGCCCCGGTTGACCAAGTAAGTCAACCAATCCGTCCATGTCATGAGTTATTACATCGTAAACGTTCGCAAATGCATGTTTTTTGCCATTGTCGGCTTTGAGTACCCCTGTTATACTGAATCGGCTTTGCCACAAATCCAGTAAGAACCAGAGGTATGAACTCATGATGGAAGAAAGAAAAATCCTGACCGCCGATCCAACCGCCCTTGGCCTTTTTGGCCTGGCCATGGTCACCCTTGTCGCGTCATCCGCCAAACTGGGCTGGACATCCGGTACCAGCCTGGTCATTCCGTGGGCCATTTTCCTTGGTGCTGCCGCCCAGCTGGTAGCCAGCTTCGGTGACGCAAAAAAGAACAACGTCTTCGGCGCCACGGCTTTTGGTGGCTATGCATTTTTCTGGTTTGCCATCGGGATGAGCTGGATGGAGCAAAATGGTGTTTTCGGTGAAAAACTTGCCGCATCTGCAGACCCCCGGCAACTCGCTTTCGGATTTATCGGTTATCTGATCTTCACCTTGTACATGACAGTCGGCGCAACCGCTACCAACAAGGTCTTGTTCGCGATCTTTGTCCTGATCGACCTGCTTTTTATCGGTCTGACCCTGAGCTCATTCAAGATTGCTTATGAAGCCACCCACCTCCTGGCCGGCTGGTCGGAATTCGGCATTGCCCTGCTCTCATTTTATGGCTCAGCTGCCGCTGTTTTGAACAATCAATTCGGCCGCGTGATCCTGCCAATTGGCAAACCGCTCAACCTGATTGCGAAAGGCTAATCAACATCTAGCTATTCTTACAATTGAAATCAGGGCTGTTTTAGGCTAAAATGACAAGCGATGCAAATTTTAATGACCCTCATCACGAGGGTTACCGGGAGGAAACAACATGGCTATCAAAGTTGGTATCAATGGTTTTGGCCGCATCGGCCGCATGGTTTTCCAGGCACTCTGCGACCAGGGTCTGCTGGGCAAGGAAATCGATGTCGTCGCCGTCGCTGACGTCTCAACCGACGCAGACTATTTCGCTTACCAGATCAAGTACGACTCCATCCAGGGCAAGTTCAAGCACGAAGTCTCCACCACCAAATCCAGCCCCGAAGCCGCCGAAAATGACGTCATCGTCGTCAATGGCCACAAAATCCAGTGCGTCATGGCTCAGCGCAATCCGGCTGACCTGCCGTGGGGCAAGATGGGCGTTGACTATGTTATCGAATCCACCGGCCTGTTCACCGATTCCGCAGCAGCTGCCGGCCACCTCGCTGCCGGTGCCAAGAAAGTCATCATCTCTGCTCCTGGCAAGGGCGACGTCAAGACCATCGTCATGGGCGTCAATGAGAACGAATACGACTCCGCCAAGCATGCCATCGTTTCCAATGCTTCCTGCACCACCAACTGCCTCGCACCACTCGTCCATGTCATCCTCAAGGAAGGCATCGGCGTTGAGCAGGGCCTGATGACCACCATCCATTCCTACACCGCCACCCAGAAAGTCGTTGACGGCCCTTCCAAGAAGGACTGGCGCGGCGGCCGTGCTGCGGCGATCAACATCATCCCTTCCACCACCGGTGCGGCCAAGGCCGTCGGCGAAGTCCTGCCCCAGGTCAAAGGCAAGATGACCGGCATGTCCTTCCGTATCCCGACCCCGACCGTCTCGGTCGTCGACCTGACCTTCACCGCTGCCCGCGACACCTCCATCGAAGAAATCGATGCCAAGCTCAAGGAAGCCTCCAAGACCTACATGAAGGACATCCTCGGCTATACCGATGAAGAACTCGTCTCCACCGATTTCATCCATGACAACCGTTCTTCGATCTATGACTCCCTGGCTACCCTGCAGAACAACCTCAAGGGCGAAAAGCGCTTCTTCAAGGTTGTCTCCTGGTACGACAACGAATGGGGCTACTCCAACCGTGTCGTCGACCTCGTCCGCTTCATGGCCGGCAAGGACGGCAGCCTGTAATCTACTTACAGCCTGGTACTCACTGAGGGGCTGCACCGTTCTGGTGCAGCCTCTTTTTTTCGTCTCACAAAAGGGCTAAGATGGAATCAGGAACATGACATGCGACCTGTGACCAGCCAGGCAGGGTTCAAACTTCGCCAGGCACGGATCACAGCAGGGGAAGGATCTCATCATGGTATCTGATCAGGAATTGATTGCCCTGGCCCGCCAAGCCCGCCAAAACGCCTATGTTCCCTATTCCAGGTTTCCTGTTGGTGCTGCTGTGGAAACAGCAGACGGCCAGATCTTCACAGGTTGCAACATCGAAAACGCTTCCTATGGTGCGACGAATTGTGCTGAACGAACCGCCATTTTCAAGGCTGTCAGCGAAGGCGCCAGGGAAATCCGACGTCTGGCGGTGGCCTGCACGGACGATGAGCCATGCATGCCCTGTGGCATTTGCCGACAGGTCATGTCAGAGTTTGCCAGCACCGATTTCTATTGCCTGTGCGCAGCAGGTCCTGAGCCGTTGCCAGGAGAGACAGACAAAGTCCGTCATTTGGTGCTGGATGAGTTGCTGCCAAACCGGTTTTCCCTCGATCCAGACAGGCCCTGAGACTGAGCAAGGGCCCACTAGGGCTACATGGATCGATTTTCAGCCAGATACAAGATCCATTCGCGGTGACAATTGGTACAAAGGAGGTGCCTGTTAGGGTTATAATAGAACTAGAACAAAGCTTGTTTTCCAAAGCAGCACCAGTTGCTGGAAAAACATGAAACAGAAGGGAGCGGTCAACATGAAGGTAAACATCCATGGCAAAGGTATCAAAGTCGGTGACCAGCTGCAACAGCGGATTGAGGAGAAGCTTGGCAAGTTCAATCGTTTTTTCGGAGACGATGCGGTGGCCAATGTCAAGGTTCGGCCCGATGGTGATCTCAAAGTCATTGAGGTGACCCTGAAAATCCAGAAGCACTATTACCGTGCCGAGTGCGCGGCGGACGATATTTTCACGGCGCTCGACGAAGCTGTCGAAGTCCTCGAGGGCCAGTTCCGAAAACACAAGACCCGGATGGAGAAGAAAATCCACGATTATGCCTACATGAAGGAGTACTTGCTCACGGAAGTGCCTCTGCCGGCCGAAACCGAAGATGAAATGCAGATCATCCGCCGGAAAACCTTTGATCTCGCTCCAATGGATGCAGAGGAAGCCGTTCTCCAGATGGAGACTTTGGGGCATTCGTTCCTGCTGTTTCTGGATATGGAGACCGAGAAGGTCTGTGCGGTCTATAAGCGCAAGGATGGTCATTACGGTCTGATCGAACCCAACTACTAATCCACCACCTTCCGTCTACTGCCAAAAAATCCCAGTCCTTGCGCGAGAGCCGGCCCAGGGGGCCGGCTCTTTTTATGGTAGAATATAGGACACCCTTTTTCGGAGGCAATGCACATGGACCTTTTTGACCAGCTCCTGGCCAACCAGGATGACAAGGCTGGATCTTCCACTGCCCAGATGAGCCAACCAGACATCCCATCCAAACCAGTCGCACGTGCTGCGGTGGACCCTGCACGCTTGCTTGCCGGCCTCAATCCTGAACAGGCCAGGGCTGTCCAGCATGTCAACGGCCCCCTGCTCATCCTGGCCGGTGCTGGCTCTGGCAAGACACGCGTCATCACGCACCGGATCGCCTGGCTGGTGGAGGTGCAAAAAGTCAGTCCGTCAGCCATCCTGGCCATCACCTTTACCAACAAGGCAGCTGCTGAAATGAAATCCCGGGTTGAGGAGCTGGTCGGATCGGTCAGTTCTGCCATGTGGATCGGTACCTTTCACAGCATGCTGGCCCGTATTCTGCGCCGGTACGCCGATCGCCTGGGCTACGAACGCAATTTTGCCATCATCGATTCGGACGACCAGCAGAAGGTCGTCAAGCAATGCCTGGCGGAGCTCAAGCTGGATGAGAAAACCTTTGCCGTACGCGCTGTCCATGGCCAGATCAGTTCGGCGAAAAACGCCCTGCAGACACCGGCAGATTTCGCCCGCGAGGCTGGCAGTGACTACCGCGCCAGCAAGGTTGCCGAGGTCTACCGCCTGTACCAGGATAAGCTGAAGCGGGCCAACAGCATGGACTTTGATGATATCCTGCTCGAGGCTGTCCACCTGATGGAAAGCCAGCCGGATGTCCTGGCTGAGTACCAGAGCCGGTTCCGCTACATCCTCGTCGACGAATACCAGGACACCAACCATGCCCAGTACAAGCTGGTCCAGATGCTCTCAGCCGGACACCGCAACCTGTGCGTCGTCGGCGACGATGACCAGTCGATCTACAGCTTTCGCGGTGCCAACATCCAGAACATCCTCGATTTTGAGAAGGATTTCAAGGGCTGCACCGTGATCAAGCTGGAGCAGAACTACCGCTCGACCGGCAATGTCCTCGGCGCTGCCAATGAGGTCATCCGCAACAATGCCGGGCGCAAGAATAAGAAACTCTGGACCCAGGCCCATGCTGGGGAGAAAATCACCTTCCTGCGTGCGGAGAGCCACAGCGATGAGAGCCGGTTCATTGCCAGCGAAATCAGCCGTCTGGTGGCCGGCCAGAACAAGACGTATCGCTATGGCGATGTTGCGATTCTCTATCGTCTGAACGCACTGTCGCGCAATCTGGAAGGAGCCCTGCGCGATGAGGGCGTCCCGTACCGGATCTTCGGCGGCATGCGTTTCTATGACCGCAAGGAAATCAAGGATGTCCTGGCCTACTTGCGCCTGATCGCCTTCCCGAAAGACGACCTTTCCCTGGGCCGGATCATCAATGTGCCGCGGCGTGGCATCGGCGATGCCACCCTCGAAACCCTGGCTCAGCTGGCTGCGGCGCACCAGGTCTCACAACTGGAGATCTGTGCCCGGGCCCAGGATTTTCCCGAGCTGGCGCGGACCTCAGGCCGCCTGCTGCTGTTTGCCACATTGATCGAACGGCTGCGCCAGGGCTTGCTGTCTGACCAGATGAATTTCCCCGAATACATCGAGTGGGTCGAGAACGAGTCGGGCCTGGTCCAGGATATCCTCGACCAGCAGGAAAAAAGCAAAGCGGACTCGGTGGACCGGATCGAGAACCTCAAGGAATTGCTGTCGGATGCTGTCGAATTTGACCAGAACCGCAAGACACAGATTGAACAACTGGCTGGATCCGACGCGACGCTGCAGCCAGATGCAGAAGACGACCACCTGGTCCTCGCCACCACTCTGCCCGACATCCTCAGTGCCTTTCTTGAGCGGGCGGCCTTGTACTCCGAAATGGACAATGACGCCGGTGAGCAAGATTTTGTCCGCCTGATGACCATCCACAGCGCCAAAGGGCTCGAATTCAAGGCCGTATTCCTGGTCGGTGCCGAGGAAGGCCTGTTTCCAGGCTATCGTTCGATGGCCAGTGAATCGGATATCGAAGAGGAACGCCGTCTGGCTTATGTCGCCATCACCCGGGCGCGGGAAAAACTCTATGTGACGACGGCCCGGAGCCGGCTGGTCTTTGGCCAGACCCAGAGCCTGATGGTCTCGCGTTTCATCCGCGAGATCCCCGATGAATATCTGGATGAACGGGGCGGATCCCGCCGCGGCGACCGCAGTGCTGAGTTCGGCGAGTCCGCTGGCTGGGGCAGGGGAGAAGGGGCAACACGGGGCCGGGCTGGTGAGACCGCTGCAGCGGGCTATTCAGCTTTCCCTGCAGCGTCTGGTCAGACACCCAAGATCGACAATCCCTTCGTCACTGCTTCGCCTAACCGGCGCAGCCCGGTTCCAGTCGTTCCTGTACGCCCGACTGCCAGTTCGCCTGCACCAACGCCAGGAATTGGTACCAGTCCGGCAGCCTCAGGCCCGGCCAAGAAAGGGATCGATCCGGCCTCGGTCCATCCGGGCGACCGGGTCCGCCATTCCAGTTTTGGCGAAGGCAAGGTCATCCGCGTCGATCCGGTGGCTGGCGACGCCATCCTTCTGATCGAATTCGGCAAAGTCGGCCAGAAGCGGATGCTGTCCCGCCAGGCCTCGCTGGAAAAACTCTGAGCGACAATCCCCCACGATTGCTGATAAAAAAGCCCGTTGCACGTCACCGCGCAACGGGCTTTATCACAGTTCAAAATAGGTGAGTCTGCCAGCTTTCTGTTCAGGCTCCCGCTTTTTCGTGGATGATGTAGTCCTTTTTCTGGCTGTTGGCAACGATATCGGCCAGATTGCGGCAGTGGTCGCTGATGCGTTCCATCGTGTGGATCAGCTCGAGGAAAATGACAGTCGACTGCGGGTCGCAATTGCCTTGGCCCAGCCGCGCCAGATGGCTCTCGCGCAGCCGCTTTTCCAGCTCATCGATTTCATCTTCGTGGCCCATGATCCGGCCGGCAGCGACCAGGTCACGGTTGCGCAGGGCCCGGATGCTTTCATTGACGATGCTGCGGACCAGGGCGAAGGCTTCGTCCAGTTCCTTGAGAGCGTCTTCACTGAAGGCAATGCCCTTGTCACGCATCATAAGCGATGATTCGCAGATGTTGTTACAATAATCACCGATCCGCTCGATGTCATTGGTGGCATGCATCAGGCCGGCGATGCGCACCGAGTCTTCATCTGTCATCGAACTGACCCGGAACAGATGGGACAGGTAACGCACAATTTCATTTTCCAGGTAATCGAGGGACTCTTCGTTCATCTTGATCCGCTGGACCAGCTCGTCGGTGTGGGCCAGCATCAGGGAGTGGGAATCTTCTGTCATCTGAGTGGCGATCTCAGTCATGCGGACGAGTTCTTTGTTGGCCAGGTCGATCGCTACGGATGGCGTGTGGATGACTTTGTAATCGATGTAGGCCAGGCGGCGCTGGATGATCGGATCTTCGCCCCGGACGATCAGGCGGACCAGCTTGACCATCAGCCAGACAAAGGGCAGCCAGAGCAGGGTGTTGGCGAAGTTAAACACCGTGTGGGACACAGCAATGGTCTCGCGCATCGAATCAGCGACCGGTGTCAGGGCGCTACCGCCATTGATCGGGACCAGGGTGGCACCCAAAAGGTCCATGATCTGGGTGACAAGCCAGGTGTACGGTTTAATCAGGAGCAGGAAAACCACTGAACCAACAATATTGAAAACAGAATGAGCGGCTGCAGCTCGCTTGGCCTGGCGACTGCCACTGATGGCGGCCAGGATAGCTGTGATCGTGGTGCCGATGTTGCTGCCAAGAAGGATCGGAATTGCCTGGTTGATCGAAATCAGAGGTGTTCCAACAGCATCTGTTGAGGTTGCGGCCAAGGTTTGCAGAACGCCTATGGCGGCAGACGAGCTCTGCACAACCATAGGCGCTACAGCACCCACCACCAAGCCGAGCACCGGGATATCCTTGATCTGGAGGAGCAGATTGGCAAAGGCTTCACTTTTAGCAAGCGGTTTCATCGCCGCTCCCATGCTGTTCAATCCGACAAACAAGACACCAAAGGCGAAGATGATCTGGCCGAGGGAACGGACCTTCTGGTTTTTGAAGGCAAACATCATGATGAAACCGGCGGCGACAAAGAACCAGGCATATTCATCGATCTTGGCGGCGACGATCCAGGCCGTCATAGTCGTGCCGATATTGGCTCCCATGATGACCCCGATCGCCTGGTTCAAGGTCATCAGGCCGGCGCTGACAAATCCGACCACCATGACGGTCGTAGCGGATGAACTCTGGATGATCATGGTGACCAGGGCGCCGACAATGACACCGCGCAAAGGGGTTCCGGTCAGCATGGCCAGGATCGAGCGCATCTTTTCTCCCGCTGTTTTCTGCAGGCCCTCACCCATCTGCTGCATACCGAAAATGAACAGGGCCAGTCCACCAAACAGGGCAAAAATCGAATGCATGTCCATGTTTTACTCCTGGTCTTGTCCAAACCGTGGTAGGACAAGAAGTCGAATGAGATTGATTGGGAATCCATGTAAAATTCACGTCTATTCTAGATGAAATCCTCGTGATGTACAATTAAATCTAGGTAAAATGGTAAAATCCATGTTAGGTCACTGGCTTTTTCTGCGGTGTGATATACTGAAAGCCAAGTTTGGCGTTGTCTTGAGGAGGCATTTTGTGACCCATATAATCCTCTGCCGGGTCAAAGACTATGACCCTTTTCTGGTTCGCCCAGCCTTGTCGGGGGCCTTCCGGTTGCTGAATGTCATCAGTCGCTTTCAACCCGGTGAGAACATCCTGCTCAAACCCAATCTGCTCTCGGCTGTGAGTCCGGAACGCGCTGTCACACCCCATCCGGTTGTGTTTGCTGCTTTGGCCGAAGCCCTCGCTGGACTGGACCTGAAGCTTAGTTATGGCGATTCTCCTGCCATCAGCCAGCCTGCTGCCGCGGCTCGCATGGCTGGCCTGACCGAAGTTGCGGATCGTATGGGTATTGCCCAGGCTGATTTTTCCACTTCGACCAGTGTCCGTTTCAACCAGGGCGTCCATTTCAAGGAGGCTCCCATTGCCAATGGTGTATTGGCTGCCGATGGCCTGGTCAATCTCTGCAAGCTAAAAACACACGCCTTGACTGGCATGACCGGAGCTGTGAAGAACCTGTTCGGCATCATCGTGGGCCCGCGCAAAGCCCAGCTCCATGTCCAGTACCCCGACCTCCAGTCGTTTGCGCATATGCTTTCGGACCTGAACCGCGAGTTCCCGCCGCGCCTGACGGTGATGGATGCCATCGTCGCCATGGAAGGCAATGGTCCGATGAATGGCACCCCCAGGTCCTGTGGCTGGTTGATCATTGGCTTCGATCCTGTTGCCATCGATGCCGTCGGGGCAGTAATCATGGGTTATGATCCAGACGACCTTGTGGTCTTGAAGACCGCCCAGAGAGCAGGTCTGGGACTGGCAGATCCCGGCACCATCCGGATTACCCTTTTCGATGCGGAGACGGGTGAAACAACGGGCCAGGGCAGCCTCAAAGACTATTCCAGCCAGTTGACGATGCCTGATTTTGTCCGGCCGGCTGTTTCCCGATCGCTGATGACCCTGGCAACAAAAGTCGCTGGACCCCTGATCAAACGTCATATCATGGAGCGCCCGGCCATTCGTCCTGATGTGTGCACCCGATGTGGGCAGTGTGTCAAAGCATGCCCCGTTGATCCCAAGGTTTTGAGCCAGAAACAGCCTGACGCCGTGCCAGCATACCGATACGACCGCTGCATCCGCTGCTACTGCTGCCAGGAGATCTGTCCGGTGGGATCGATCATCGTTGAATCTGCCTGGCCAGGCCGGTTAGTTTCGGGCTCGCTCCGAACGAAAGGTTAGACTTGCCATGCTCGTGCGTGAAATCAAGGAAAACCAGGAACAATCGCTCAGCCCCTTTGCCCAGCGCAGCAAGGATTCACGGGGCCGCCAGCAGCCGGAAGGCGAATGCTCGGTGCGGACCATATTCGAGCGCGATACGGGCCGGATCATTTTCTCCATGGAATTCCGCCGTCTGCGCCACAAGACTCAGGTGTTTTTCAATCCCCAGAATGACCATATCTGCACCCGGATGGAACATGTCATCTATGTCCATTACATTGCCAACACCATCGGTCGTGCCCTGGGACTCAACCTCGACCTGATCCAGGCGATTGCGCTCGGCCATGACCTGGGTCATGCGCCCTTTGGCCACAGCGGTGAACGAATGCTCGACACCTGCCTGAAAAAATACGCACCAGACCGCTTTTTCAAGCACGAGCTCCACAGCCTGCGCGTCGTCGATTGGCTGGCTGAACACAAAGAGCAGCACGGCCTGAACCTCAGCTTTGAGGTGCGGGACGGCATCGCCAGCCATTGCGGCGAGACGTACAGTGAATATGAATTGACACCCAACGTCAGCAAGATGGCCGATGAATTAACCTTCGACGCCATCCATCATGGCATGCCGGCCACGCTCGAGGGCTGTGTCGTCCGCATTGCCGACAAGATTGCCTACATCGGGCGTGATGTCGAAGATGCCGCCCGGGCAGGGATCATGGAGTTTGAGGATATCCCGGCAGCCATCCGCAATACGCTCGGCGCGACCAATGGCCAGATCATCAATACTCTGGTCACCGACATCATCGAGCACAGTGCCGGCCAGAATGCGATCATCCTCAGTCCGGAGCGCGGCCAGTCGATGGAGGAATTGC
>DIGA01000008.1 GCA_002419365.1 Mageeibacillus sp. UBA5734
GGTCGGCAACTGCGGTTGTTGCGCTACGGGCGCGATCTGCCAGGATCGCCCAGCGTGTCATCGCTGCCGGGAAGGACAGCATCAGGATGACTCGGGCAGCCAGGGCCGGGTTCATGAAATTCTGGCCGATGCCACCGAAAAATTGCTTGACGATGATGATGGCGATAAATGAGCCAACAACAGGGATCCAGAGCGGAATTGTCGGTGGCAGGTTCATGGCCAGCAGCAGGCCGGTGACCAAGGCGCTCATGTCACCGATCGAGTTGTAGCGCTTCATGAGGCGGCGGCTGAGGTATTCAAAAAGGACAGCCGTGCCGGTTGTCAGGGCCGTGACCAGGAGGACACGCCAGCCGAAGATCCAGGTGGATGCCAGGATGGCTGGGATCAGGGCGATGACGACATCGAGCATCAGGCGCTGGGTGGTGGCTGAATCACGGATATGAGGGGATGATGATACTTGCAGCATTACTTGGTACCCTCCTTTGCCTGAGCCTGGGCCTGGCGAACATAGCCTTTGCCGGCGCGGATGCTTTGCACGAGGTAGCGTTTCGCCGGGCAAACGTAGGTGCAGCAGCCGCATTCAATGCAGTCCAGGACGTGGTAGTCTTCCAGCTGCTCGACATCTTTGTTGCGGGCTCCGACATCGAGCATGGTGGGCATCAGGTGCATCGGACAAGCTTCGACACAACGGCCACAGCGGATGCACTGGGTTTCCTGCGGAATCTCGGCTTCTTTTTTATCAAAGACGAGGATGGCGTTGTTGTGCTTGATGATGGACGCTTCAGGGCGGTCCAGCGCCACACCCATCATCGAACCACCCATGATGATTTTTCCAGCCTCGGCGGCATTGCCACCGGCATGGGAAATGACGTCCGGGATCATGGCCCCGATCGGAACATTGACATTGCAGGGCATCTTCAGGCCACTGCCATCCAGGGTCAGACGTTTTCTGACCAGCGGCATGCCCGTTTTCAAATATTTGGCGATGAAACGCACGGTGCTGACATTGAGCACAACAGCCCCGACATCAATTGGCAATTTCCCTGACGGGACT
This sequence comes from Mageeibacillus sp. UBA5734, assembly GCA_002419365.1. Classification (GTDB taxonomy): domain Bacteria; phylum Bacillota; class Clostridia; order Saccharofermentanales; family UBA5734; genus UBA5734. The sequence continues at coordinate 1,055 of DIGA01000008.1, forward strand.
TCCCGGCCGGTCAGGCTGTAGATCAGCATTTTTTCAGCGCCCTGCGGATACATGGTCTTTAACAGATGTACCGAAATGTCCGGTTTAAGGTTTTGCTTGAGTTCGAGCTTGGTCAACTCATTCTTGAGTACCTCGGCTGCGAGCGGCTTGTTATCCTCTACTCCGATCAGTGCCTTCGGTATGTCAAGGTACTGCATGACCAGCATGATGCCTTCGATGATTTCGTCCGGGTGCTCAGCACACTGGCGGAAGTCAGCCGTGATGTAAGGCTCGCATTCAGCAGCATTGATCACGAGAAATTCCGCTGTCTTGCCTTCCGGAACCTTGAGTTTCATGTGCGTCGGGAATCCAGCGCCACCCAGGCCGACCAGACCGGAATCGCGCAGGGCCTTGAGGAAGCTCTCTGTGTCTGTGACTACCGGCGGGACAACCGATTCGTCGCGGGTGTACTGTCCATCGGATTCGATCAGGACAACCTCGACGGATCGACCGGCACTGGACACTTCTTTGCGAATGGCTGTGACCTTGCCGGAGACACTGGAATGGATCGGCACAGCCATCGGACCGGATGCTTCGCCGATCAACTGACCGACCTTGACCTGGTCACCGACCTTGACGATCGGTGTGCACGGCGGCCCGATGTGCATGCTCATGGGGATGTGGATTTCCTTGAAGTCGTCCAGACGGACCGTCGGGTAAAAATGTGTGTTCTTGTTACCCTTCGGATGAACGCCCCCGGAAAAATGACCGAACCTTAGCACGGTAGCTACCTCCTGTGGTGGTTCAAAAAATAGGAACAGCGACTGAAGTCACAAAATAGTGGCATCAAAGGCCAAAAATCACTATAGCACAGATCCAGGGACAAGTTGAGTGGCATTTTGCGAAATGTATAGAAAATCTTGCTCAAAACCACAAAAAAGCGCAAAATGCCCAAGTTTTCTCACGAAAAATGGCTACAACATGAAATGTTGCAGGATTTGAAAAATAGTCCTGCAATGTGAATATTGTCGAAAACGTTTGCGAAAAGTTGCGCTGGGGCGAGCTACCCCAATCATGCCAGTTCAGGGACCACAGGCTGCATTTGCATCTTTCAAGGCCGGCAGGCAGCCTGCACGCAATGACTGCCCTCGACTTGGGGAGCATAGCAAAAGACCGCCTCGCCAGCAGACTGACATCTGCTTTTGAGACGGCCCCTTGGGCAATCGAGTATTAGATCATGAAATTGACCGAAATCAGTGCCAAAGCACTTTGATTTCCTTATCGCCACTGAGTTTGCGGACATAATTGGCTGCTGCCATACCAGCTCTGGCACCATCGCCAACGGCGACAGCGATTTGAAGCAAGCCTCCAGTACAGTCTCCCGCTGCAAAGACACCGGGCAAATTGGTCTCCTGGTCGCGGTTGTTGACGGTAATGACTTTGCCATCGTTGGCCAATCCCAGTTTCTGGGCCAGGTCGAGGGCCGAAGCAGTGCCTTCTGCGACGAATACGCCGTCAACTTCAAGCACCGAGCCGTCCGCCATTTCGATCTGGCGGACTTTGATCTCATCACCAGTCACTTTGGCAATTTTACGCAGATCGATTGTGAAGGCTTCATCTGAAAATATGGCTTCGTAGGGCCGGTCATTGGTCAGCAAGGTGATGTGGCTGGCAAAGGGCTTGAGCTCCCGGGCTTCCTTGAAGGCATAATCGCCATTGCCGATGACGGCGACTTTTTTCCCCCGATAGAAAAACCCGTCGCAGGTGGCGCAATAGCTGACCCCGCGACCTTCGAACTCGGAAAGTCCGGGTACGGTGGCTTTTTTCCTGGGCATGCCCGTGGCGATGACCAGGGATTTGGCTTCCAGTTCCTGGGTCGTGGTATGGACGCCATAATTTTCCATGAACAGAAGTCCGGTCACTTCCTCGGTCAGGATCTCAACCCCGAGTCGCCGTGCCTGGGCTTCGCTGTCTGACATCAGTTTGGCTGCGTGGATGGGTTCCGGAAAGCCAAGATAATTTTCGATCAAATCAGCAGTGGCCAAGGCCCCGGTATCGCGGCCGATCACGAGGACAGACAGCCCGGCGCGAATCGCATAAATGGCAGCAGACAGTCCGGCTGGTCCTTTGCCGACAACAATCAGATCATACAACATAGGTAACCTCCAAAAAAACAGACGACCCGGCTTCTAGACCAACCGGGTCGTCTGCACGCTAATCAATTTGTGCCACACTCAATTCAAGCTTGTCAATCAGTCTTGTTACAGACCGCACAAGGCGGGCCGGGCGGGAGGCTCCAATCTCCGCCCGGCCAATGGACAAAAAGGATCAGGCGCCGAGGATTTGCTGCATGTCGTAGTCGACATTGGAGGTCGGACGGATGCCGAACTGGTCGACGAGGACATTGAGGACATTGGCAGAAACAAAGGCAGGCAGTGTCGGGCCGAGGTAGATGTTCTTGACACCGAGGGCCAGCAGGGTCAGCAGGACGCAGACAGCCTTCTGCTCGTACCAGGAGAGGACCAGGGTCAGCGGCAGGTCATTGACGCCACAGTTGAAAGCCTCAGCCAGGGCGACGGCGACACGGATCGCGGAATAGGAGTCGTTGCACTGGCCCATGTCCATGATGCGCGGGAACGGTCCGATGTGGCCGATATCCATGTCATTGAAGCGGAATTTGCCACAGGCCAGGGTCAGGACGATGGTGTCAGACGGGGTGGCTTTGACGAAATCGGTGTAGTAATTGCGGCCCGGCTTGGCACCGTCGCAGCCGCCAACGAGGAAGATGTGCTTGAGGGCACCGCTGTTGACAGCATCGATCACCTGGGTGGCAGCACCGAGGACGGTCGCGTGGCCGAATCCGGTCAGCAGCTTGGAGCCACCGTTGATGCCGGTCATGGTGACAGGCTCGGAGAAACCGCCGAGGGCGATTGCTTTATCGATGACCTGGGAGAAGTCTTTGTGGCCCTTCTCACCATCCGGGATATGGACCAGACCGGGATACTCGACGACAGCGGTGGTGAACACGCGATCGGCGTAGTCTTCTTTCGGGGGCATCAGGCAGTTGGTGGTAAAGAGGAAGGCAGCTGGGACGTTCTTGAATTCCTTCTGCTGGTTCTGCCAGGCGGTGCCGAAGTTGCCCTTGAGCTGGCTGTATTTCTTGAGTTCCGGATAGGCATGGGCTGGAAGCATTTCGCCGTGAGTGTAGATGTTGACGCCTTTGCCTTCGGTCTGCTCGAGCAGCATCTTGAGGTCGTGCAGGTCATGGCCGGAGACGACGATGAAGGGGCCCTTTTCGATGGTCATGGTGACTTCGGTCGGGACAGGGTTGCCATAGGCGCTGGTGTTGGCATCGTCGAGGACTTCCATGCAGCGGTAGTTGTCCTTGCCGAACTTCATCAGGAGGTTGAGCCATTCTTCGACACTGTGATCGGTACCGACCGCAACCATGCCGTCAAACATGGCCTGGTTGACTTCGGCGTCCATTTTGTCGAGCATCAGGGCATGGTAGGCATAGGCAGCCATGCCGCGCAGACCCAGAAGCAGCAGGGAACGCAGGGAAACGACATCCGGATCACCGGTGAAGAGCTGGTCGCCCTGGGAAATGACGCTGTGAACAACGACCTTGTTGGCAGCACGCTTGGCAGCGGCAGCAGCTTCAACTTTGGCTACGAGCTTGTTGAGCGAGACATCATCGAAGCTGACATTGGTGATGGTGGTAAACAGGCCTTCCATCATCAGCTGGGCGTCAGCAGCGGTGATTTCCTGCCCCTGGTTGGCGAGAGCGAAATTGATCAGGGCAAGCGTCAGGTCATCCTGAAGGTTGGATGTGTCGGCACTTTTGCCACAGGCACCGGCTACGGTGCAGCCTTTGCCACCGACGGTTTGTTCGCACTGGAAACAGAACATGTTGGACATAGGGGAATCCTCCGATATTTTTTATTGGCTTGGAGCCTTTGGATACTGGTTTAAGTGATGCAAAACTGGTTCTTGATCCTGGATCAGTCTTCGAGGATGCGGCCATCGGTCGTGATGGTCACGACCTGCCAGGGGATCATCTTGCCGCTCTGCTGCAGGGCTTTCTTGGCGGCGAAGTCGAGACCGCCACAGCACGGAACTTCCATGCGGACGATGGTGACGCTGCGGATGTCATTCTGGCGGAAAATCTCCGTCAGTTTTTCGGTGTAATCCCCTGCGTCGAGCTTGGGACAGCCGATCATGGTGACTTTGCCCTTGATGAATTCCTCGTGGAAATTGGCCCGGGAGTAAGCGGCGCAATCGGCAGCGATCAGGAGCTTGGCGCCCTGGTAAAATGGAGCCTTGACCGGGAGCAGCTTGATCTGGACCGGCCATTGCTTGAGCTCGGAGTTGGCGGCATAAGGATCAACCGGAGCCTTGGTGGCCATAGGGGTTGGTGCAGCAGCAACCGGAGCTTCGGCACGGTCGAAGGTGCGCTGGGCATTGCCTGGGCAGCCGCGGAAGACCGGTTGGGCTGCAGCAGCGGTTTTTGCAGCTGCTTCGGCTTTCATCTCGAGATCGGCCGGGGAACCTGGGGCGGGCGCTGTGAATTCGTCAGCTTCACGTTCCTCGATCGTGATGGCGTCGGTCGGGCAGGTCGGCAGGCAAGCACCCAGTCCGTCACAGTACGACTCCTTGATCAGGCGGGCTTTGCCATTGATCAGGGCCAGGGCGCCCTCGTGACAACCGATGATGCAATTGCCGCAGCCATTGCACTTTTCTTCATCGATCACAATAATGTTACGCTTCATGAGAAGATCCTTTCGTGTCGCCGGCCTGGTTTGGAGCCGCCGGTGCAGTGGGTTCAACTTGTTTTCTGGCGTCAGTGTACTATAATGAACACAGGCACGCTGTAGCCATAGCAACAAAGAAGAAGGTGGAACATGATCGAGAAATGGTTGCCCATATTGACCCGCTGCGGGATTTTCGAAGGGCTCCAGGCGTCGGACATTCTCGACATGATGCCCTGCTTCCAGCCCGCCATCAAAACGTACGCCAAGGATGACATCCTTTGCCGGATCGGTGATCCCCAGGACACCTTCGGGGTCGTCCTTGAGGGTGAAATCATCGTCCAGAAAGAAGACTACGCTGGCAATCGCCTGATCATGGGCACATTCGGCCCTGCAGAACTGTTTGGTGAAGTGGCCGCTTTTGCCCGGATCGGCACCTGGCCGAACATGGTCGTCGCCAACAGCCGCTGCCAGATCCTGTTCCTGCCCATCGGTAAATTCACCAAGCCCTGCTGCAAGATCTGCAATGCCCACCAGCTCCTGATCGAAAACATGCTGCGCATTGTCTCCCGCAAGGCCTTGATCATGAACAACCGGATCTCTTACCTCAAGGTCAAGAGCATGCGCGAGAAACTGGCCGCTTTCCTCTACGAACAGCACCAGATGACCGGCAACCGGACCTTCATGATCCCGATGAACCGTGAGCAGCTGGCAGATTACCTCAATGTGTCCCGTCCCTCCATGTCCCGTGAACTCGGCCGGATTCGTGACGAAGGCGTGATCGATTTCTATCGCTCGTCGTTCACGATCAAGGATATCGAAGCCCTGCGCCGCATGCACTGAAGCGGCATTCATCCAAGGAGGCCTCCCATGACTGAGCACACCATCCTGATCATCCGTGTCAACCAGCGTCTGCACAGCGCCGACAAACTCCAGAAGGTCTTTTCCCAATACGGCTGCAGCATCAAGACCAGGCTGGGCCTGCATGAGGCTGGTGACGTCTGCGCCACCGACGGCCTGATCATCCTCCAGCTCGTCCGTGGCGCCGATGACCTCAATGCATTCCGCAATGAACTCAATGCCCTCGATGGTGTGACAGCGATCCTGGTCGAAATCTGACCTTCCCAGCCTGGCGTTGCAACAGAGGAGAACCGACAGCATGACAGAACCCATTCTTGAAACCACCCTGGTGACGCCAGCCCAGATTAGAGAATCGTTGCAGTCTCTCGGTGTCCACCCGGGTCAGATTCTGATCGTCCATAGCTCAATGAAAAGGATCGGCTGGGTCATTGGTGGAGCCCGGACCGTTGTTGATGCGCTCCTTTCCATCCTGGGACCGACAGGCACCCTGGTCATGCCAGCCCAGAGTGGCGACAACAGCGAGCCTTCCTTCTGGGTTGCCCCGCCTGTGCCGTCAGACTGGTGGCCGCAGATCCGCGAACTCACACCAGCATTTGATCCCCAGGTCACACCTCTGCGGCGCATGGGTGCCATTGCCGAGTGCTTCTGGCATTATCCCGGTGTCCAGAGAAGCAACCACCCGCTAGACTCTTTTATTGCCCATGGCCCCGCGGCAACTGGCATTGTCTCCAGCCAGCCCCTGGAAGCAGGCCTTGGGGAGCAATCACCCACGCAAAAACTCTACGACCTCGATGCCCGTGTCCTCCTGCTCGGTGTCGATTACGACAATTGCACGGTGATGCATCTGGCAGAGTTCCTGTCCCGCAGCCGGATCACGGTGCGCCAGGGCTCAGCCATTCTGGAGAACGGCCAGCGTGTCTGGCGTGAATACCAGGATCTGGCGCTCGACAGCGACGAATTCATCCAGCCTGGCCGATTGCTTGATGCCACAGGCCAAGTCAGGCGCGGCCAAGTCGGCCTGGCCGACTGCCGCCTGTTCAGAGTCCGCGATGCTGTCGATGAAACCGTCAGCTGGCTCAAGGCCAACCGCCACCACCGGATCCTGCCGGAAGAAAAGCCCGCGCTTCTGGAAACACTCAAAAAAAAGCCGATCGAAAATCTTTTTGCGATTGGAGACCTGGAGAATTTCCCGCTTGAAGCGGATTTTCTCGATGTTCTTGCTCTGTACCAGCCTGATTCAGCCCAAAGACTCGACAGCCTGGTCGTTCGATATCACCAGAATCTCATCGTGGCCTGCCCGGAAAAAACCTGCCTGATGGAACCCCTCCGGTCGGTAAGCGACCACCCGTCGATCCAATTCATTTCTGGCCGGACAGATGTTCTCAAACAGCTGATGCCACATCGACCAGAATTCGATTTCCGGTCGATGTCCCTGTTGTCTATCGAAAAATCAAATTTCCGGCCTTTTGAACCCACACCAGCGATGGCTGCACAACTGGCGACCTATCAAGAACCCGAGGTGGCAAGCCTTGCGGATATCCCGGCCCTTGCCGACCTTTTTGCCAGCATCACCGAGTTTTCACACAGCACAGATCGCGAGGAACGGATCCGTGAACTGACAACGGCGATGGAAAGCGGTAGCTGCCACTACGCTATTCAGCGTGACCAGGGCCAGATCATTGCCTCTGCAGGAACGACAGCAGAAAACAGCACATCTGCGATGATTGTCGGCGTGTGCACAGCCCTTCAACATCGTGGCCGCGGAATCGCCAGCCGGCTGGTATCATCCCTCTGCAACCAATTAATCGGACAGCGATTCCAAAGCCTGGCCCTGTTCTATGACAATCCAGATGCTGGCCGCATCTATCGCCGCCTCGGCTTCACCGATACCGGCGACTGGATGATGGCCTCTCGAAAAAACCAGACCGTTCTGCAAACACTCGAAAGGAATTGACCCATGCACGATCCAAGGTTGGACCGACTGGCCCAGATGCTCCTGAACCACTCCCTGCGTCTGTCTCCTGGCGACATTTTCCAGATCAATGCCATCCCCGAGGCCCAGCCCCTGGTCAAAGCGCTCTACCGCGAAGCTCGTCGCCAGCGCCTGTACCCGGTTGTATTCTGGACCGATGACGAAATTGCCCGGCTGGAATACGATCTGCTGGATCCTGACTTGCCAGCGACAGCGGAGTTCCTGGAAAAACGCACCGCCTGGAACGCCGCCCGGGTGGCCGATCTCAAAGCCGTCCTGACCATTCGTGGCACCGTGAACGAGCGGGAACTCAGCGGTGTCGATCCGATCCGCCAGCAAATGGTCAGCAAAGCAGGGGAAATCGTCTCCCGCACCATCATCAATGACCGCCAGTGGGTTCTATTCTATTGGCCGACCCCCGCCCAGGCTCAGAAAGCGGGGATGTCCTTTGACGACTATTTTGATTTCGTCCTCAACGTCAGTCTGGTCGATTATGAGCGCCTGTTCCATTTTGAGCAGATCCTCGCTGCGCGGATGGAACGGGCCAGCCGGGTCCGGATCAAGGGACCAGGCACCGACCTCTCCTTTTCCATCCAGGGCCTGCCAGCCGTCTGCTGCTATGGCCGGCGCAATGTCCCGGATGGCGAGGTCTACACCGCACCGGTCCGCGACTCGGTCAACGGCACCATCACCTACAATGTTCCTGCCCAGTACTGGGGCAAGACCTTCAACAACATCCAGCTGACTTTTTTGAATGGGCGCATCAGCGAAGCCAGCTGTGATGGTGACAACGAGACACTGGGCAAGATTTTTGACACCGATGAAGGTGCCCGCTTCATCGGGGAATTCTCGTTTGGCGTCAATCCCATGATCCGGGAACCGATCGGCAGTACCTTGTTTGATGAGAAAATTGCCGGTTCGATTCACTTCACACCGGGCAATGCCTATGCCAAGGCCGACAATGGCAACCGGTCGGCGATCCACTGGGACCTGATCCTGATCCAGCGCCCGGAACATGGCGGCGGAGAGATCTGGCTCGACGATGTCCTTTTCCGCCAGGATGGCCGCTTTGTGCCCGAGGACTTGCAAGACCTCAATCCTTGAAGCGCTGCCCAGAATCGACTAAAATGGTGAAACAGCTGACTTTTTGGAGGAAACCATGCTCGATATCAACCTCATCCGCGAAAATCCCGCACTCGTTGCGGAAAAACTGGCCCGTAAAGGCTACACAGCCGATTTCACCGGCTTTCTGGCCCGCGATGAAAAGCGCCGCCAGCTGATCTTTGCTACCGAATCCCTGAAGGCTGAGAAGAACAAAACCTCGGCCGAGATTCCGAAGCTGAAGAAAGAAGGCAAAGACGTCCAGCCGATTTTCGACCGGATGAAGCAGATCTCCGAGCAGATCAGCACCCAGGATTCAGAGCTGTCAGCCCTTGAGGCACAGCAGCAGGCTTTCCTCGAAGCCTTGCCGAACTTGCCGGCCGATGATGTTGTTGCCGGTGGCAAGGAAAACAATGCCGTGGTGACTGTATTTGGCGAAAAGCCCCAGTTCGACTTCACACCGAAGCACCACGTTGACCTGGTTGAAGGACTCGGCATGATCGACTATGCCCGCGGGGCCAAACTCGGCGGCAGCGGCTTCTGGGTCTACCGCAAAGATGGCGCCCTGCTGGAATGGGCCCTGCTCAACTACTTCATGGCTGAGCACCTCAGGGATGGCTATGAAATGATGCTGCCGCCACACATTCTGACCTACCAGTGTGGCTACACCGCTGGCCAGTTCCCCAAATTCAAAGACGATGTTTTCCAGCTGCGCAAGGACGAAGGCGAAGGCTTCACGCATTTCATCCTGCCCACGGCTGAAACCGCCCTGGTCAACCTCCACCGTGACGAGATCCTCGACGAAGACGCCCTGCCCTTCAAATATTTTGCCTACACCCCCTGCTATCGCAAAGAAGCCGGCAGCTACCGTGCCGAGGAACGTGGCATGATCCGCGGCCACCAGTTCAACAAGATCGAGATGTTCCAGTACGCTCTGCCGGAGCAGTCAGATGATGCCCTGGAAGAGCTCGTCGACAAAGCCGCCGCACTGGTCCGCGGCCTCGGGCTGCATCACCGGGTCAGCAAGCTCGCCGCCGGCGATTGCAGCGCCTCGATGGTCAAGACCTACGACATCGAAGTCTGGATCCCCAGCATGAACGATTACAAGGAAGTCAGCTCGGCCAGTAATGCCGGTGACTACCAGGCCCGCCGCGGCAATATGAAGTTCCGCCGCAAATCGACTGGCAAGCTGGAGTTTGTCCACACCCTCAATGCATCCGGCCTGGCAACTTCGCGCATCCTGCCTGCGATTGTCGAGCATTACCAGCAAGCCGATGGCAGCATCGTCATCCCAGAGGTTCTCAGACCCTGGATGGGTGGCAGGAGTGTGATCGAACGGATCTAAGTCCGGTCATTTCCATATCAAACCGGTTAACTTCATGTTAAAATAAGGATGGTTCATTCTTCATACGTGATCTTGACCTGAACCGGCGATCCAAATGTCTCAAAGGGAGGGTACTCGCATGCTCGTTCGCAATTGCTCCGGTGGACTCGTTTTCCACGACGACAAAATCCTGCTTTTGAAAAACGACAAGCATGAATGGGTCTTCCCCAAAGGAGTCCTGCGGGAAGGCGACGAACCCTCAGAACTGGCTGTCCGTCGTGTCATGATCGAGGCAGGCATCCGGGCCAAGATCATCGCCCCAGCGGGCAAGACCGCCTATGAATTCTACTCCCTGTCACGCCAGCGTCCGGTTGCCAACAAGATCACCTGGTACATCATGACCTGTGAAGAAGAGTCGGTCGTTCCCAGTGTCTCGAATAATTTCAGTGCCGGAGGCTTTTTCACGGTTGAGGAAGCCATGGACATGGTCACCTACAGCCAGGACAAATCCCTCCTGATGATGTCCTTCCAGAAATACAAGGAGCTCGTCTGACGTTTTGGCTTTGCGCAATCAGTACCGGACTGTCCGGCAAGCCGCCCGGATCGAATTCATCGACCGCAAGTCCCGCTTCATCGCCGATTGCCGTCCATTGGCCAACGAGTCCCAAGCACAGCACTTCATCCGTGGCATCCGGGACGAGTTTCCGGATGCCACGCATCATGTTTACGCCTGGATCCTGGGCGGGGATAACCAGCTCCAGCGCTATTCCGATGATGGAGAACCTCAGGGCACAGCCGGCCTGCCTGTGCTCGATGTTCTCAGGAAACCAGGCATCGAACAGGCTGGTATCGTGGTTACCCGCTACTTCGGGGGCACGCTCCTGGGCAGCGGTGGCCTGGTCCACGCCTATGGCACCTCAGCAGCCATGGCCCTGGAGGCTGCCGGTCCAATCACCCTCCAGCTGTGTGACCGGGTCCTCCTGACGATTGAATACAATCAGCTTGACCTGGTCCGTCACCGTCTGGCGCAGGCAGGATTTCTGTTGGAACCGGTCCAATTCGGCCTCGATGCTGAATTAACCGTGGGTACGCCACCGGACCGGATGGACGAACTCATCCGCCTGGTCAATGACCTGACTTCGGCTGGCGCCCTGATTGAATCCCTTGAAAGTGCCTACATTCCTGTCGACCAGACACCCTGACTTGCGAAAGACGGAGCCAAGCTCGTATAATAGGAGCGCCAAAACACGTTAGCTGGCAGACATACTGCTGGTCAGACCGATACCAGACGAGGAGAATCCACATGTCCGGCCATTCCAAATGGAACAACATCAAACGCAAAAAAGGCGAAGCGGATGCCCAGCGCGGGGCGATTTTCACCAAGCTTGGCCGTGAAATCCAGGTCGCAGTCAAGAATGGCGGAGCTGATCCGGAAGGCAACAGCCGGCTCAAAGACGTCATTGCCAAGGCAAAAGCTGCCAACATGCCCAATGACAACATCCAGCGCAGCATCAAGAAAGCCTCCGGCGCCAACGACAGCGACAGTTTCGAAGAGATTGTCTACGAAGGATATGGTCCCGGCGGTGTCGCCATGATGGTCCGCACACTCTCCGACAATCGCAACCGCACAGCAGGGGATGTTCGCCATATCTTCGACAAATTTGGCGGCAACATGGGCACCAATGGATGTGTCTCCTTCCTGTTCCAGGAAAAGGGTACGATCATCATCGACCGCGAGCTGTACGAGGACGAAGAAGCTGTGATGATGGACGCCCTCGACTCCGGTGCCGAAGATTTTGCTGCTGAGGACGAGGTTTATGAAATCACAACCGCGCCGGAGGAATTCCATGCCGTGCGCGACAATCTCGAGAAGAAACACTATGAATTCGTCGATGTCTCCCTGGGCCCGGTTCCCGTTACCTGGACTGAGATCAGTGATCCCGAGCTGGCTGAGAAAATGGAGAAACTGATCGACAAAATGGAAGAACTCGACGATGTCCAGGAAGTCTACCATAACTGGGACCGCTGATCGTTCAAATCAATTGCAGACCGACCCTACGAACAAGCAAGGAGGTGAGGAGCCATGGCGAAACGCACGGACAAACCCAAGTCCGGAGCTGAGGGCCAGCCCTCATCTCTTTTAAATTCAGTCGCATCAGTTGCCGGAGCCGCAACTCATCCTCTGAGCCGTCTGGCCGAGGCCGTCAACCGCACCGTCAGCACAGCCACGTCAGGCCAAGATTCACGTGAAGAAGATGAAGCGTTGCAGGCGGCGCTTAAAACCATTGCCGTCGTTGCTTTTGTCGGCCCGCCCGGCACCGGCAAAAGCACCCGGGCCATCCGCGTTGCCCGGGAAAACAACATCGAATTCCTGATAGACGACGGCCTTCTGATCCGGGGCAGCCGCATCGTGGCCGGGACATCAGCCAAGCGTGCGGCCTCAAAAATCGACTCTGTGCGCCAGGCGATCTTTGCCGACGAAACCCGGGCCCAGACCATGCGCCGGACCCTGGCTGACCATCAGCCAGCAGCGCTGATGATTCTGGGCACTTCAGATGCCATGCTGGAAAAAATCTGTGTCAACCTCTGGCTCAATCCGCCGGCCATGCTGATCCGCATTGAGGACGTCAGCAGCGAGGAGGAAATGCGCCAGGCCCGCCAGACCCGCATGACAGAGGGCAAACACACCATTCCAGTCCCGAGCATGGAGATCAAGCACGAATTCTCCGGCACCTTCCTCAATCCGATTTCCCGTCTGCGCCGCCGCTTTGACCGTGACCGCGGTGTCCAGCCGGTGCAAAATGATGCCGAGAGGACCGTCGTCCGACCTACTTTTTCCACCCTGGGCAGCTATTCCATCTCGGACGAAGCCCTGCGCAGCATGATCGAGCTGATCTTGCGCCGCATCCGCGGGGTATCGCACGTTGTAGACTGCAGAATTACCAAGGAAATCTATGGCGTGGTCATCCATCTGGACCTCGCATTGCTGTATGGATTCAATGCCCAGATCGTTTTGCGCGAAGCCCAGGAAAAAGTCAGCCATCTGGTCGAGGAATTCACTTCCATCAACGTGATGGTTGTCAATGTCAAAGCGCGCCGCGTCGTCTACCAGACAGCCGGCCAACCCGCAGGAGGTTCGCAGTGAAAGAGAAGATCTATACCATCCCCGTTCACGACGCTTACAACCAAGCGACTGCCTGTCCTCTGTGCACCTTGGAGAAGACTCTGACCGACGAACTGGTCGCCTATTATCTCGGCCCGGCCCTGATGGAACCGGATGTCCGCGTTGTCACCAATGACCGGGGCTTCTGCCGCGATCACTGGCGTGGGCTCTATGACAGCGAAGCCAATCGTCTCGGCTTGGGCCTGCTGTTGCACACCCATGTCGGTGACATCACCGATGACTTGCACAAATCCCTGGGGAAAGCCATTCCTGTCCCCCAGAAAGGCCTTTTTTCCGGTAAACAGAAGGACTACAAGGACAAAATCCTCGAGGTAGCCGAGGCCATCGAACAGCGCGTCCAGTCCTGCGCCATCTGCGACCGCCTCGACCAGACCATGGGCCATTACCTCGACGTGATTTTCTACGAATATTTTCACGAGCCCGAATTCCGCCGCCAGTTTGATGCCGGCCATGGTTATTGCCTGCCACACCTGGCCCTGCTCCTGCGCGGCGCAGCCCGGTTCCTTGGCCAGAACCAGGCGGCTGAATTCATCACCAACCTCACAACCCAGCAGCATCAGTCTCTGTCAGCACTGCGCGACGATGTGGAATGGTTCACCCTCAAATTCGACTACCGCAATGCCAAGGCTGACTGGAAAAACAGCAAGGATGCTCTGCCCAGGGCGATCCGCCAATTGAATGGCCGTACCGACCTGAAAAATCAGTGACCTGGACTTAACCCGCAACCTTTCATAAATAGCATTGTCATGGAAAGAAGGGATCGCTTGAAAAAGAAGAACCTGGAAGCAAAGTTTGGCCAGCCAGAAAATGGCCAAGCCACCGTGACCCAGCCAACCGTCACAGCTGGACCGATCAAATTACCCAAATCCTTGCAGATTTTCAGCGACAATCCTGCCGAACCCGTCACCATCGTCCTTGGGTCCGACCGCCTGGGTGACGGAGATCCCGCCCTGGGCCTGGATTTGCTCAAGTCATTTCTCATGGCCCTCGATGAACAGCCCAAGCCACCCGAAGCGTTGATCTTGTATAATTCGGCCGTGCTTTTGACACAGCAGGATTCGCCCGCTTTCAAGATCCTCCAGGATCTGCAGAAGAAACGCACTGAAATCCTGGTCTGTTCGATGAGCCTGCAGCATTATTGCCCGAATGAGCCTCTGCATGTCGGCGAGATCCGCACCATGGCCATGCTGGTCGAACGCATGATGACCGCTCACCACATTCTCTGGCCCAAATAGGCAGATTCAACAATAATAACACCTTTCCATCAGACATATTAACAAGAAGATCTAATCAAGTAGCTCTGGTATCTGCTATACTGATCTGCAGCAAAGAGCAAAAAGAGGAGTATAACTTCCATGAATATCTGGCATGATATTTCCGATTCCCGGATCAAACCCGAGAAATTCATCGCTGTCATCGAGATTCCCAAGGGCGGCAAGCAGAAATACGAGATGGACAAGGCCACCGGCATGCTCAAGCTTGACCGCATCCTGTACACCTCGACCCACTATCCTGCTAACTACGGATTCATCCCGCGCACCCTGGCCGATGATGGTGACCCGCTCGACGTTCTCGTCCTGTGCACAGAACAGCTCCAGCCCATGTGCCTTGTCGAATGCTACCCGATCGGCGTCTTCTCCATGACTGACGACGACGAACTCGATGAAAAAATCATCGCCATCCCCTTCGAAGAGCCCCAGATGAACCAATGGAAAGACATCACCGACCTGCCCAAGCACGTCTTCACCGAAATCCAGCACTTCTTCTCAGTTTACAAATCCCTCGAGCACACCGATACCAGCCTCCAGGAAGTCGAGGACCGCGCCCGAGCCATCGAAATCATCGACAAATGCCTCAAGACCTACAAAGTCCACTTCCGCATCCACGATTGAAGCTTACCCCAGTGTTGACCGGCCATCGCCTGTGATTGGAATCGTTTCGCCCAGATAGGTTGGCTTGGCATGGAACAGGCAATCCAGAAACGCCTTAACACGGGCGAAATACTCTCTTAGCCGGTAATAATCCGCTCCGGCGTACGTGCGTGGATCACTGGCCACCCCATAGACATCCAGCCCCAGTTCCTGGCCAATGTACAAGGCTCGCAGCAGATGAAATTCCTGCGTCACCACCACCGCCTTCTCTACCAGGAAAATGTCCCGTGCCCGGTACATCGTGTCATACGTGTCAAAGCCAGCATGATCGAGAAAAATCGCCTCGATGGGCACGCCCTGCTCCAGCAGGTAATTGCGCATCACAATGACCTCGTTATAATCGAGCTGGCCATTGTCGCCCGAGACCAGGATCCGGTCCGTCTTGCCACTGTTGTAATATGCCAGCGCCCTGTCGAGCCGGTCCTGCAGCATCTGGCTGGGTGTGCCATTGGCAAAAACTTGTGCTCCAGGAACGATCACGCAATCAGCAACAGGCGCATCCTCCAGCGCGACCACGCGACCCCGGCCGATGGATGCGACCTGTGCATCGATTGCCAGGACCACAAAGACCAGGACTATGGCCAGAGCCAGGATGATCGATACTCCTCGAATCAGGAAACGAATCGTTTTTTTCATGGGACTATTATATCAGCTTCACGAAAGGAGTCATGGGATGAGTCAAAAGCGTGCAGTCGGTCTGGCTATCCTCGCTGCTGCTCTGTATGGAATCAGTTCGCCTTTATCGAAAGGACTGCTAGAGCACATACCGCCGACGTTGATGGCCGCCCTGCTGTATCTCGGTGCTGGCCTGGGCATGCTGCTGGTCAATCTAGGCCGATCGCTCACCACACGTCCAAGCAGCGAAGCCAGGCTGACCCGCGCAGAACGCCCTTTTGTCCTGGGCATGATCCTTTTGGACATAGCAGCGCCTGTTTTCCTGATGATCGCCCTGACGCAGACAACAGCGGCTAACGTCTCCCTGCTCAACAATTTCGAGATCGTCGCTACAGCCATCATCGCCATGGTTCTTTTCCGGGAAGCAATCGGGCGCACCATGTGGGTGGCCATCGCCCTGATCACGATTGCCAGTGTGATCTTGTCTTTCGAAGATCTGAGTAGCCTTTCTTTTTCCGTCGGTTCACTTTTTGCCATCCTGGCTTGCCTGTGCTGGGGTTTTGAAAACAACTTCACCCGCAAGATCTCCCTGAAAGACCCCATGCAGATTGTCGTGATCAAAGGAATCGGATCCGGTGTCGGGGCCTTGATAATCGCTTTTGTGATGAGGCAGGTCAACGCCAATGTCCTGCCCATCGGATTAGCTTTGCTGCTCGGCTTTGTTGCCTATGGTCTGAGTATCTACTTCTATGTTTCGGCCCAGCGAACCCTCGGTGCCGCCAGGACCAGCGCCTATTACGCAGTTGCCCCATTTATCGGCGTGCTGCTTTCGATCATCCTATATGGACAGGCGCTAACAGCCTCGTTTGTGATCGCCCTGACCATCATGCTTCTGGGTGCCTATTTTGCTGCCAGAGAGCATCACAAGCATGTCCACTGGCATGAACCTTTAGCCCATGACCATCGCCATCACCATCACGATGGGCATCACACCCACAGCCATGACCGACCGGATGCACAGGATCCCGAACACAGCCATTTCCACACCCACGAAGCACACGAACACACCCACCGGCACACACCAGATGTCCATCACCAACACAACCACTGAACCAACACCGATTTAGCCCCATTTGACATTTCTGATCAACGATGGTACTATTTGCGATGCGTGTCACAAAAACGCACCAATCGTAGCCTGGAGAGATGGCTGAGCTGGTCTAAGGCGCATGACTGGAAATCATGTGTTGGCTAACCCCAACCGAGAGTTCGAATCTCTCTCTCTCCGCCACCAAAAGTACCATAAATTGATAGAATCGCTTCTATCGATGTGTGGTATTTTTTATGCCTCGAAGTGGCTTGTATCAGGTGTTTTCGGGGTTTTTGATATAAATAAACAGCTAATAAATACCGCTTCGAAAGGCAGCGAATCCACTTGCACTGTAACATTTCGCGCAATATGCGCCTTTGGGATCGTTGGATGATTGAAGGGGTGTGCATGAGTGGTTAAATATCAAACGGTGCAAATGGGCAGGGGTGTGCGTCGCGAAAACGCGTGAAATTATCATTTATGATATCGAAAAAAAGCAGTTGTTTGAGTTGTCACAGCAATCATCGATGAAATGGTTAATTATCATGACAACGATCGATACCAGTGGGAGTAGCCAAACTGTTTCCGAATGAATACACCAGGTAAGTGGACATAGAAGCATTCCCACTCAAGATACTTAAGCCAAAGTGTTTCCGCCCGGGTAAACTGACCGAAACATGTCCGCGTAGACAAAAGCACAATCGTATATTACAATAAATAGGACGGACGTCCGAACATACA